>LZRT01000080.1 GCA_002159075.1 Bacillus thermozeamaize | reverse complement strand
GATTGGAAAGCATGGTCATCGAGATCACGATGGCCGAGGTCGCCAAAAGCGTGTTTATCTACCTGGGCATTCCCTTCCTTGCGGGGATGATCACCCGATATGCACTGGTGAAAACCAAGGGGAAAGCCTGGTACGAGCGGGTGTTCATTCCGAAGATCAGCCCGCTGACCTTGGTCGCCCTGCTGTTCACCATCGTGGTCATGTTCTCCCTCAAAGGGGAGGTCATCTTTGAACTGCCCATGGATGTGCTCAGGGTCGCGATCCCGCTTCTCATCTACTTTGTCGTCATGTTTGTGGTGTCGTTTCTGCTCAGCAAAAAAGCGGGAGCAGGCTACCCCGTCTGTACGACGCTTTCCTTTACCGCCGCAAGCAACAATTTTGAACTGGCGATTGCGGTGGCGGTCGGCGTGTTCGGCATTCATTCGGGAGCGACGTTTGTGGCGGTCATCGGCCCGCTGGTGGAAGTGCCCGTGATGCTCGCTCTGGTGAAGCTGTCGCTCTATTTCCAACGCAAATTTTTTACCACGCAAGGAGGCTGACAAAATGGCGGAGAAACCGATCATCTATTTCCTTTGCACAGGCAATTCCTGCCGCAGTCAAATGGCGGAAGGATTCGGGAAAAAATATCTCGGTGACTGTTTTGACGTGTACAGTGCGGGAATCGAGGCCCACGGTCTCAATCCGTATGCGGTCCAAGTAATGCGGGAGGTGGGCATTGACATCTCCAGCCAGACTACCGATGTGATCGATCCCGAGCTGTTAAACAAAGCGGATGTTATGATTACGCTCTGTGGCGACGCCAACGGCCGATGCCCGATGACTCCCCCTCACGTGACCCGCTGGCATTGTGAATTTGACGATCCTGCCAAGGCAACGGGGACGAAGGAAGAAAAACTGGCAGTATTCCGCCGCGTGCGGGACGAGATTGAAGAACGGATCAAACGGTTTTGCGACACAGGGGTTTTGTTTGTGCTTAATCGTGTGAAAAAACGAGCAACAAGAAGAGAAATTGAAAAAATGGATAAACATGGATGTTTGATTTCAATCTGTCTCCATTTTCCGAGGATTGCTCCCAAATTTGCATGTTGAATCCATAGAGGAAACAGATACAATGAAAGTAAAAG
Source organism: Bacillus thermozeamaize (assembly GCA_002159075.1). Lineage (NCBI taxonomy): Bacteria > Bacillati > Bacillota > Bacilli > Caryophanales > Bacillaceae > Bacillus > Bacillus thermozeamaize. The sequence continues at coordinate 69,777 of LZRT01000080.1, read as the reverse complement.
GTCAAAGATAGTCAAAGTCAATAATGAATGGAGGGATGTGCGGTGTTTCCGATGTTCTTCAATAGAGACACAACCAAGTCGGTTTCCCGTCCCCATGATGTTTTTGATGCGTTCATGAACGATTTCTTTCAACAACCTTTATTTCCCGCATGGTTTACAGGGAACAAGACCATGCAAGTGGACATCAGGGAAACGGACCGGGAATATATTGTCGAGGCCGATTTGCCGGGTGTAAAAAAAGAGCAAGTGAACCTTGAGTTTCAGCATGACATCTTGACCATTGCGGTGGAACAAAACGAAGAGATCAACCTGGAAAAAGAGGGGTATATTCGAAAAGAAAGACGGAGCGGCAGTTACAAAAGAAGTTTCCATTTTGAAGGTATTGACGAAAACAACATCACGGCAAAATTTGAAAATGGCGTGTTGACGATTGTACTTCCGAAGAAGGATTCGGGTCAACGGAAGAGAAAACGGATACCCATTCAATAAGCAGATTGCTAGACCATCATACCGATGACTCCTGACTCCTGCCGATACGCATGTACAGGTGGGAGTCTGTTTTTTTATCCAGCATTTTGGGGAGGAAACAGCATGTCTTATTTATTGACCGGCATTGCGGGGGTCATCGGCACTTTGCTTCGGGATATTTTAGGCATGTTGGTTCAACAATCGGTTGCACAAACCAGCATCAGCCGGGGAGATCGTTTCCTTCACCACGTTTTCGACCTTCAGTGCGGAAACCGTCTAATTGTTTCGCGAAGGGATGTCGGGAAGCGGCATCGTATATGTGGGCGTAAGCGTGATCGGCGGATTGTTTTTGGCATGGATTGGTATGGCGATGGCGTGTCGAGCCAGAGAAATCAAAATGGGATGTTCATGTTTTTGCAGTTGATTAGCATAAAGGGGACAGTGGAAAGGAAGATATGGTGATTTGAGAAAAGATTTGTGAAGTCATACGAATGTGGTAAGATGTTGCTTAAGCGTTGGATGTTCGAGGAGGTTGCAGGTTGTGTTTAAAATGAATCGGCCGATTCAAACAAAAAAGATGAAGCGAAGCAACATCTCTGAATGGACGCTTCGTCCATTCAAGGAACCAAAAGAACTGCAGATGGCATAATGAAGCTTTAAAGATCATCAACATCTACAAGTAAAATAACCGAGAGGGAATCTGACACACTTGTTTGTTTAGGACTCGTTTTTTTTGTTTACTTGGATTATACATATGGACAGATGCCGTGGAATATACGTTTGGTTTTGATGGTGGCTTCAAAGAATACTTGCGTACATACGGAGAACCCGTGGCAACCAAAAAGAATCGGGCGGCATCATCCGACTTTCTAAATACTGAAAGGGCGGCTTTAAAGTAAATGGGTTGCATAAACATAAAGGGAATTGCAAGCACGAGCGGTTACTTTCGCTCGGCTTTAGATCGCCATTCTCTCCGGTGCACGGGTTGGAGCCGTGCCCTTTTCTTTTGTCCGGAATGAGGCTTGTCTTGACGATGCGTATTGAAAAATCTATAATCATGGCGTTGATGCTGAAGGAGGAATACAAGCTCATGGCCGAGACAGTCCCTGCAACAGAACGAATTGTCATCCTCGATTTTGGCGGCCAGTACAGCCAGTTAATCGCGCGCAGGATACGGGAACTGGGGGTTTACTGCGAAATATGGCCATACACGGTGCCTGCGGAGCGTTTTCGAACGGAATCCGTTCAGGCATTGATCTTATCGGGTGGTCCATCATCCGTATATGATGCCAATGCCCCAAGGTGTGATCATGCCATTTTCCGTCTCAATATCCCGATTCTGGGGATTTGTTACGGGATGCAGCTGATGGCGCTGGCGTTGGGGGGGCAAGTGGAGAAATCCGAACGCGGCGAATATGGCAAGGCGATGCTTAGAATTGCCGATTCGGACTCGCCGCTGTTGGCCGGCTTGGCGAGCCAAACGCAAGTGTGGATGAGCCATAGCGACTCGGTGACTGCGCTGCCGTCCGGATTCAGGACGCTGGCTTCCACGGAAATTACGGATGTGGCGGCCATTGGTGATGACGAGAGACGTTTTTATGGCGTACAGTTCCATCCGGAAGTTGTGCACACGCTGGAAGGAAACCGCCTGTTGGAAAACTTCCTCTACCGGGTGGCCAAGTTGCGGGGGGACTGGAAACCGGAAAACTTTATTGCCACGCAAATTGAAGCGATCCGGCAGGAAGTGGGAGACGGGCGGGCGTTTTGTGCGTTATCCGGCGGGGTCGATTCCGCTGTGGCGGCGGCTCTTGTCCACCGGGCGATTGGTGACCGCCTAACGTGCATCTTTGTCGATCACGGTTTGCTGCGTAAAGGTGAAAGTGAACAAGTGGTCCGGACTTTCCGCGAACTTTTAGGCGTCCCCCTCGTGCATGTCGATGCTTCCGAGCGTTTCCTCAAAATCCTCCAGGGTGTACGGGATCCGGAGGAGAAACGGCATCGGATTGGCCATGAGTTTATCCGGGTGTTTGAAGAAGAAGCCCGCAAATTGGGACCCATCGACTTTCTGGTGCAGGGGACGATTTACCCTGATGTGGTCGAATCGGGGGCCACGCCCGGCGGCCCGACGGCGGTGATCAAAAGCCATCACAATGTGGGCGGTTTGCCTGCTGATCTCCGGTTCCGTCTCGTGGAGCCGTTGCGTTATTTGTTTAAGGATGAGGTGCGGGCTGTGGGCCGTGAACTGGGGCTTCCGGAGGCGAACGTGAAGCGGCATCCGTTCCCGGGACCGGGCTTGGCGATTCGCGTACTGGGTGAAGTGACTCCGGAAAAACTGGCCATTCTCAGAGAAGCGGACGCCATTTATCTGGAGGAGATCCGCAAGGCCGGACTGTACGATGCCATTTGGCAAGCGTTTGCGGTACTCATCGATGTGCGGAGCGTCGGTGTCGTAGGGGACGAAAGGCGGTATGGGTATACCGTTGCCCTCCGCGCGGTTACCAGTGAAGACGGGATGACGGCTGATTTTTACCGGTTCCCCTGGGATTTTCTGGAACGTGTTCAGGGGCGCATCACCAGTGAAGTGCCGGAGATCAGCCGGGTGGTCTATGACATTTCTTCCAAACCGCCGGCCACCATCGAATGGGAGTAGAGTTGACATTTGTCCATTCATCCGGTAGGATGTCGTTGTAAAGCAAGGTTTCGCAAGAGGACAACTGAACAGGTGTGTGAAAGTGTGCCTAGGGTTCCGCGGGCAACGGAGCCTGGACTGGTCCGAGCGGCACAGGCGGCAAGCGATTGTCGATGCTGTCACACCGAGGGGATAAAAGCCCGGGAGGGGAGGTTTCACTGAGGGACCTTCGCCTTTCGGGCATTTTGTTTACCGGCAAACCCCGATGATGGCTCGACAGGTGGCGCTATTTCGGCGGATTTGAAGATCAGTCAAGCAGGGGAGTGAACTGGATTGAGGTTTAAAGCGGAAGTTCGCGTGACATTGCGCCGGGAAGTTCTGGATCCGCAAGGTGCTGCGGTAGAACAGGCGTTACAGGTCATGGGCCATGAACGGGTGGCCAATGTGCGGGTTGGAAAGCTGATTGAGCTCTGGCTGGAGGCTTCGACGCCGGAAGCGGCGCAGGCGGAGGCGGAGGAAATCGCGCAAAGGCTTTTGGCCAATCCTGTATTGGAAACTTTTCAGGTATCTGTGGAAGAGGCGCGGGACTGGCCGGTTCAACCATCGTCAGTGAAGCGGTGACGGGACGGCGAAAGCGGGAAAAAAGAGGGGTGAATCATATGGCAAGGTTTGGGGTTCTGCAGTTTCCCGGCACCAACTGCGACATGGATATGTTGCGGGTGCTCCGCGAGCTGTTTCATCAGGAAGCCGAGCTGGTGTGGCACCGGGAGCGGGATTTGTCCGGTTACGACGTCATTATATTGCCTGGGGGATTTTCATATGGGGATTATTTGCGCGCCGGTTCCCTGGCCCGCTGGTCGCCGGTCATCGAGGCGGTTGCCGATGCGGCAGCCAAAGGACGTCTGATTTTGGGCATTTGCAACGGGTTCCAGATTTTGACCGAAGCGGGGCTTTTGCCTGGCGCATTGCAACGGAATCGTCATCTCCGTTACGTTTGCGACTGGACGTACCTTCGCGTCGAACGGGACGACACCCCTTTTACGTCGGCGTATCAGAAGGGTCAGGTGTTGCGCATTCCCATTTCCCATGGAGAAGGGAATTTCTATGCCGATGCGTCCACCCTGGATGAGATAGAAAAGAACGGGCAAGTGGTCTTGCGTTATGTAACCCCGGCAGGAGAGGTTAGAGAAGAAGCAAATCCGAACGGTTCGCTGCATCATATCGCCGGGATCATCAACAAGCAGGGAAATGTGATGGGACTGATGCCCCATCCCGAACGGGCATGCGAGAAAATATTGGGTTCGGAGGACGGGTGCGGCATGTTTGCTTCGATGATTCAGCTTTTGACCGAAGGGAGGGTCGGTCATGCCCGCTAATTCCGCCCCGTGGGCCGTGTTGGGATTGACGGAATTTGAATATGAAAAGATCTGTTCCGACCTCGGACAGGAGCCGAACGAGACGGTCTTGCGCATGTATGGGGTCATGTGGTCCGAACACTGTGCATACAAGCACTCCAAGCCGGCGCTGCGGCGCCTGCCCACGAAAGGGCCGCACGTGCTGCAAGGTCCAGGAGAAAATGCCGGCGTGGTCGACCTGGGGGACGGACTGGCGCTGGCTTTCAAGATCGAATCCCATAACCACCCGTCGGCCATCGAACCTTTTCAAGGTGCAGCCACGGCGGTGGGCGGCATTTTGCGTGACGTGATCGCCATGGGGGCGCGGCCCATTGCGCTGCTCGATTCGCTGCGCTTTGGCTGGCCGGATGACCCAAGACAGCGGTATTTGCTGTCCGGAGTTGTGTCGGGGATCGGCCATTACGGGAACAGCATGGGCATTCCGACGGTCGGGGGAGAACTGTATTTTGATCCCGCATACAGCGGAAATTGCCTGGTGAACAGTATGTGTGTGGGCCTGGTGCGGCGGGACGAGATTCGGCGCGCGACAGCCAGCGGCGCGGGCAACCTGCTGCTGGTCGTGGGTGCCCGGACAGGACGGGACGGCATCGGAGGCGCTTCTTTTGCCTCGCAAGAGCTTTCCGAGGCGTCGGAAGAAGACCGTCCGGCGGTGCAGGTGGGCGATCCGTTCCTCGAAAAACTGCTCATGGAAGCGATGCAAGAACTTTTCCAAGCAGGCGGCGTCGTGGGGGTGCAAGACTGCGGCGCGGGCGGGCTCACGTCTGCTTGCGTGGAGATGGCCAACAGGGGCGGCGTCGGTGTGGAAATCGACGTGCTGCAAGTTCCCCGCCGGGAAGAGGGCATGCTGCCTTGGGAAGTCATGTTGTCCGAATCTCAGGAGCGGATGGTCGTCTGTATGGAACGGGGCCGCGAAGAAGAGGCCTTCCGGATATTCCGCAAATGGGGCCTGGAGGCGGCAGTGATCGGCAAGGTGACGGAGGACGGCATGTTGCGGATCAAGGAAGGGGAAAACGTGGTGGCGGAAGTGCCGGTCCGCTCGTTGGCTGATGGGGCACCGGAATATGCTCCGCCGGCACGGGAACCGGAGTATCTGCAGCAGGTGCGGGATTTCGATTTTACCAGCCTTCCCGAACCGGACGATTACGGAGAAGTGCTGAAAAAACTGATGAGTTCCCCCAACATCGCCAGCCGCAAATGGGTATACTCGCAATACGACCATCACATTCTTCTGGGAACGGTGGTCGCGCCCGGCGGAGACGCGGCGTTGCTGCGTGTGCCGGGAATGAATCAAGGCATTGCCGTCAAAATCGACGGTAATGGCAGGTATTGTTATTTGAATCCCCGGAGGGGCGCAGCCATCGCGGTTGCGGAGGCGGCGCGGAATGTGGCCTGTGTCGGCGCCAAGCCGCAGGCGATTACCAATAACCTCAATTTTGGCAATCCGGAGAAGCCAGACGTGTATTGGCAGTTTGTGGAGGCCATCGAGGGGATGTCCGAGGCGTGCCGTGCGCTGGGCACGCCCGTTACCGGCGGCAATGTGTCCTTCTACAACGAGTTCGAAGGCCAGCCGGTCTACCCCACGCCCACCATCGGGATGGTGGGGATTTCGCCGAATGTGGAACGCCATGTCACGCCGGGATTCAAGCGGGCAGGCGATGTGATCGCCCTGCTTGGCCAGCCAGAGGGGGCGCATTTGGGCGGAAGCGAGTATTGCTGGTTCATCCATGGTGTGGTGGCAGGTGATGCCCCCGAACTTGACCTGGATCTGGAGCGCAGACTTCAAGCGTGTGTGCTGGATGCCATCCACCAGGGGATCGCCACCGCCGCCCACGATGTGGCTGAAGGGGGCCTTGCTGTGGCCCTCGCGGAAATGTGCGTGCAGGCGGCAGCGGGCGCTGAGGGGTGTCTGGTGAGCGTTCCCCTTGGCCCCGGGAGGGTGGACGGTCAACTTTTTGGTGAAACGCAGTCCCGTATTTTGGTCACTGCAGGTCGTGATGATGTGGAGCGGTTGCAGGCGCTGGCGCTGGCACACGGTGTGCCTCTCCGTATTTTAGGTGAAGTGGCCGACGATGGCCGGTTCCGTCTGGATATCCTGCAGCCGACGCGGGAAGAAGAAAAGAACCAACGGCGGGTGCTCATCGATCTGCCAGTTGAGGATCTGCGGCGGGAGTGGAAGGAGGGGCTGGAGCGGTGGTTGGTTCCAAAAAGCTGAGCCACCGCCTCACACCTTGATGTGGTCCGTCAGTTGTGACGTTTTCGCGCATGAAGGCTATTGCTATGGATGTGTTTTGCCAAATGCCAAATGCTGCAACATGAAGATCCCCTTTTCTTTCAGTAAACCTTTTCGTTCAGTAAATTTATACCTGCGTGATCGCGGTCTATTGACACCATCGGCAAAGTTACGTATACTAGTGGCATGGGCAATGGCGCCCCCGCGATTTACAGATCGCGGGGGCGTTTCCATTTTTCCGAATCTAAATGATTCTTATGGCTCTGGCCTGTGATGCCGGTGAGTTCGGGTTTAGAACCCTATTTTATCCTTCGGCTCTCGGCCGGAAGGAGGAACAGCCGTCGGCAGTCGGGGCCTGGAGCCGAAGCAACGATGTGACGGGAGGAGAAAAGCGCATGACAGCCATGAAACCTGACGCCATCAAGAAAGCTGAAGACATCAAAGCGGCGATTCGTGACATGAACATCGGCACCATCAGCCTGCAGTTCACCGACATCTTAGGCACGGTCAAGCACGTGGAGATCCCTGCAGAGCAGATCGATAAGGCACTGGCAGGCGAAATGATGTTCGACGGTTCGTCCATTGAGGGGTTTGTCCGCATCGAGGAATCGGACATGTACTTGTCGCCTGACCCCGACACCTTCGTGATCCTTCCCTGGAAGACCCGTGAGGGCCGGCGGACCGCTCGTTTGATCTGCGACGTCTATAACCCTGACGGCACTCCCTTCGAAGGTGATCCCCGCTATGTACTTAAGCGTGCGGCAGCCGAAGCGGCCGAGATGGGTTACTCCATGAACGTGGGGCCGGAACCGGAGTTTTTCCTGTTCAAGCGTTCAGAGGCCGAGCAGGCACAGCCGGCGAGCATGGACCGCGCTGGTTATTTTGACCTGGCGCCGGTGGACATGGATGAGGAAGTGCGGGCGGAAATTGTTCTCACTTTGCAAGAGATGGGTTTCGAGATCGAGGCTGCACACCATGAAGTGGCGCCGTCCCAGCACGAGATCGATTTTAAATACGCGGACGCCATCACTACGGCAGATAACATTGCCACTTTCCGCTTTGTGGTACGTACCATCGCCCTGAAGCACGGACTTCATGCCACCTTCATGCCGAAACCGCTCTACGGTGAGAATGGTTCAGGCATGCATCTGCACCTGTCGCTCTTCCGCAACAACGAGAACGCTTTTTACGACCCTGAAACGCCGGATCAACTGAGCATCGTCGCGAAACAGTTTATCGCCGGGCTCATCGAACACGCGCAGGCGATCACGGCAGTGACAAACCCGCTGGTAAACTCATACAAACGGCTCGTCCCAGGGCATGAGGCGCCAATCTACGTGACCTGGGCTCACCGCAACCGCAGCCCCATGATCCGTATTCCAGCCAAGCGAAAGCTCAGCACGCGGATTGAGCTTCGTTCGCCCGATCCCTCAGCCAACCCTTACCTGGCTCTTGCCGTCGCGCTGAAGGCGGGGTTGGATGGGATCAAGCGCGGCCTGATGCCGCCCGAGCCTGTGGAAGGGAACATCTACCGGATGACCGCTGCCGAGCGGGAGGAACGGGGCATTGCCAGCCTGCCGGGTTCACTGGCGGAAGCCATTCAGGCTCTCGAGCAAGATGCGGTGATCCTTGATGCGCTTGGTCCCCATGTGGCTTCCCGTTACCTGGAAGCGAAGAAAATCGAGTGGGAGGTTTACCGGACCCAGATTACGCCGTGGGAGCTGCAGGAGTACCTGATGAAGTATTGAGATGAGGTGTTGAGAAAGAGCAAAACACGTTGGAACGGTTTGCGGCCATCTGCGGGGGAACGTCGATGGCCGTCGGCCGGCGATGCTGGGCGGGGAGGCCGGTACCAGGAACCCATTACGGGGGGCATCCAGGTGCCGGCTCGCTCGTTTGCAGTTTCTGTAACACGATGATCGCAGCACTGATCGAAGTCGCATCCGGTGTCTGCGCAGGCAGTCTGAACATATTGATTGACCTGAGTGTAGGCAATGGTAAACGAGACAGGGATCCGCTGTTCATTGTCTAGGCGCTTGAATGGGATTCTGACAGCCGTTATTTCAAAAGATGTTTGAGAAATGGTGGCCCCGGATCCTGGCCGTCAACATTGTGGTTCTAAGATGTAAATTGCACATGTGCCATCGACTGTGGCCAGCGATTGGACTGCTCCCGCGAACAGGACCAAAGGATCAGGAACCTTCTGGGCGGTCATCAGGAAGGAGAGCTGGTTTGCCATGCGGATTGCCATAGGGGACAAAGGTAGGGGAATCCCGATGAACCAATTGGAAGTCGTGGCACTTGGTTTTGATTCCTCCGATCCCGCTGCCCGTCTGCCGCGGGGATTGGTGGAGACGGGGTGGCCTATTCTCATACAGTTGGAGTGGCCCTCTGATGATTGGTTCACCCATCAGGAAGCGGATCTGTTTGTCTTACGGGTGGCTGGGGTCGAACATGTGGCCGAACGCACGCGGACCCTGGGCCGCCTGACGGGGCGGCCGGTGCTTTGGATCAGTGAACCGTGCATTTCCAAGATGGGCAAGCCTGGGAGTGAAGGCGGCGGGGACGGGTTGGGGCGCTCCGGCGGGCCGGCCAGTGAACCCGAGAATCTTTGGGTGCACTTGGACTCCGAGGACTGGCCCGCCTGGACCGTACTCTCCCAGGACGTTCCTCGCTGGCAAGTGGTTGCTGTCTGCCGGTCTCTGGTCACGACGGCCGAGCGACTGCGTACGGCCAGGCAGGAAATGGAGGAGGCGGTCCGCAAGCTGGAGGATCGCAAACTCATCGAGCGGGCCAAGGGTATTCTCATGGATCGTTTTGACCTGTCCGAATCGGTGGCTTACAAGAGGTTAAGGGATACCGCCATGCGGCAGCGAAAGCCGCTGCGCGAGATTGCTCAGAGTATTATCGAATATGCTTCTCATGATCAATAGCCTTCTTTCCATTGCCTTATCTCCGCAAATTTGCCCCGGTAACCCTGCAAAAAGTTGTCCTGGAGGAACGAGGGTACCACGTTCCCCCATATCCAGGGATCCGCTTTTCGTTGCCTAGGCGATGAACGGTCTGTTTGATTGCTGCTCCAAAAAGGATTTGCCAAGAAACTGGCCCCAGATCCTGGCCTTTGAGATTGAGCTTCTAGGAAGGAGAGCTAGTTAGCAATGCGCATTGCCATTGTAGATACAGGCCTTGGGAACCTTCGCAGTGTGCAAAAGGCGCTCATGCGGCTCGGGGCCGATGCTTGCTTGACCATTTCGCCGGAGGAACTGATGTTTGCCGCAGGTGTCGTCCTGCCGGGCGTCGGAGCGTTTCCTGCCGCCATGGAATACCTCCAGCGCCACGGTCTGGTGGAGTGCCTGCGAGAGTTGGCGGCACGACAGACACCTCTTCTTGGCATCTGCCTGGGGATGCAGCTATTCTTCGATAGCAGCGAAGAATGGCAACCGACCCCGGGCCTGGGGCTTCTGCCCGGACAGGTGACCCGCCTGCCGGATGCGGTCAAGCTGCCCCATATTGGTTGGAATCAGGTGGTGCCACGCATCCCGCATCCCATCTGCGAGGGATTGGAAGCGGGGATTTGGTGCTATTTTGTCCACTCCTTCGCGGTCGAAGCGCAGGACCCGAATGACGTGATCGCTGTGACCGAGTATGGCCGCGCATTTCCCTCCATTGTAGCTCACGGAAACGTGGTGGGAATGCAGTTCCACCCGGAAAAGTCTTCGGCGGCAGGGCTTCAACTCCTGGGAAATTGGCTGCGCATGGTGAAGGCGTGGCGCCAGGAGGCATCGCTTTCGTCATGATGGCATGTACAGAATGATGCTTGTACAATAGCTGGACAAGGCGGTGGCCGTGAACGCAAGACCAAAGGGAACGCGTTGATGGTTCCGGTGGAGGTAGAGATGGTTCCAGTGGAGGTAGAACAGACCGACTGAGCAAGGGGGTGAGAGGAGTTGGCCATGTTGCTTGCGAAGCGCATCATTCCCTGCTTGGACATCGATCATGGGCGGGTGGTCAAGAACGTGCGCTTCCACGAAAATCGCTGGGATGCCGGCGACCCGGTCGAGTTGGCAAGAAAGTATGATGAAGAAGGTGCCGATGAGGTGGTGTTTCTTGACATTTCGGCTTCGGTGGAGGGCCGCAAGATCATGCTGGACGTGATCGCCCAGGCGGCTGAAGAGGTGTTCATCCCGCTCACTGTGGGCGGGGGAATCCGTTCCACAGACGATATGCGGGCGGTGCTCCGGGCCGGTGCCGACAAGGTGAGCGTCAACACGGCGGCGGTGCAAAACCCGGACTTGATCCAAGCGGGGGCGGAAGCGTTCGGGAGCCAGTGTATCGTTGTCGCGATTGATGCCAAGTGGCGTCCCGAAGGATGGTGGGAGGTATACCTGCACGGCGGACGGACACCCACCGGCTTGGACGCCTTGCGTTGGGCAGAACAGGCTGAAAGGCTTGGTGCGGGTGAGCTTCTGGTCACCTCACTGGATACTGACGGGACCAGGGCCGGATACGACTTGGAATTGCACCGCCGGCTCGCCGATGTGGTCGGCATCCCGGTCATCGCCTCGGGTGGCGCCGGCACCCTGGAGCACCTCGCAACTGTGCTGACGGAAGGCCGGGCCGATGCGGCGCTGGTCGCTTCCATCTTTCATTCCGGGCAGCATACGGTGGCCGAAGCCAAGGCGTACCTGGCAGAGAGGGGCATACCGGTGCGCTGGTAAGGGCTGCTAACCGTAGGATAGAAATAAATATGTGTATCACAACTTGTCTATGAAGCAGATATAAAAGAAAAAGCCGGGCAGAATCAGGAGCAATTTCTTTGTTCTGCATCGGCTTTTAGACATTTTATGTTGTTCTTTTTATCCATTTTCGCGCCAACTTGTTTAGATGATTTATTTTCTTCAAAATTTGTAAGGAGCATAGATGCAGGGATTCGCCGGATGTCTTGGGACCATTACGAGTGCCATCACGATATGTCTTATTACATAATATCAATATAATATCAATGGGGGATTCCGAATTAAGGGGGGGAGGGGTTGCGACTCACCTCGTCCTAACCCGGGCCGAGCACAGCAGCGTCGCCCCGCTCTCCGGTGCGCACACGTACGGCGTCCACCACATCCGTTACGAAGACCTTGCCGTCGCCCACTTGGCCCGTCCGGGCCGCCGTCACGGCGGCCTGCAAAACCTTCTCCACCCGGTCGTCCGGCACCACGGTTTCAATCTTGACCTTCTGCACAAACTCAGCCTGATACGACATGCTCCGGTAAATTTGGGGCATTTCTTTCTGATACCCCTGTCCCCGCACCTCCGTGACGGTCATCCCTGTCACGCCTGCTTTTCGCAGCGCCGCCACAATGTCGCCAAACTTCTCCGGACGAATGACGATCGTCAGCATCTTCATCGCTCGCCTGCCTCCTTATTCGCGTTTTCAAGTTTTGTTTCCCATGTTTCTACTGTTCAACTTCTGTTCGCTTTTCGGGCCCTTTTGTTGTTGCCTGTCCTATGATGACAGACTGGTGTCTGCCGGATTCCCTGCTTTGGCTGTGGCTGCGTCTATGTCAATTGCAGATGCGGCATGCCCCAGAACCGTCGTGGACAGGTTGTAGGCCTTCTCGCCGTGCTGGGTCTGGTCCAGGCCGGCCAGTTCTTCCTCGCGGGTAACCCGCAACGGCGTGATGGCTCCCACCAGCTTGAGAATCACGTAGGTGCCTGCCGCCGCCATGGCCCACGCAGCCGCCACGCTGATGAGCTGCGCCACGAACTGGGACGGATTCCCAAACAAAAGCCCGTCTGCACCGGCCGGGTTGACCGCCGTGTTGGCGAAGATTCCTGTGGCCAAAGCACCCCAGGTTCCCGCCAGCCCGTGCACACCGAACACGTCCAGCGCGTCGTCCGCCCCCAGCCTCGCCTTGAGCCAGTTGACGCCCCAATACCCAACCAGGCCCCCTCCCACGCCAATGGCCAGGGAGGACAACACGTCCACATAGCCCGCCGCCGGGGTGATGGCCACCAGGCCAGCCACCGCTCCGGTAGCCGCCCCCAGGACGGTGGGCTTGCCCCGCAGGGCCCATTCAATGGCCACCCAGGCCAGCGTCGCTGCCCCCGTGGCCGTGTGGGTCACCACGAAGGCGTGGGAAGCCAGGCCGTTGGCGGCCAGGGCGCTGCCAGCGTTGAACCCGAACCAGCCAAACCACAGCAAGGCGGCACCCAGCACCGTGAAGGGCACATTGTGAGGCGGGCTGACCGACCCAGGAAAGCCGTGACGCCTGCCGATGACATACGCCGCCACCAGAGCCGAAACCCCGGAGCTGATGTGCACCACGGTACCCCCAGCGAAGTCCAGGGCGCCGAGCCCCGCCAGCCATCCGCCGCCCCACACCATGTGGGAGAGAGGGTCATAAATCAGGGTGGTCCAGAGCAACGAGAAGAGGATGAAGGCCGGGAAGCGCATGCGTTCGGCAAAGCCGCCCGTGATCAAGGCCGCGGTGATGGCGGCAAACATGCCTTGGAAGGCGGCAAAGGCAAGGTGGGGGACGGTGGCGGAGCCGTTGGGCTCTTGGCCTACGCCATTGAATCCCAAAAAGTCCAGCCCGCCGATGACCCCTCCGATGTCGGAACCGAAGGAGAGGGTGTATCCCCACAAGACCCATTGGACAGCCACAAGGGCGAGAATGAAAAAGCTGTGCATCAACGTCGACAGCGCGTTGCGCTGGCTGACCAGCCCCCCGTAGAAGAAGGCCAGCCCGGGGACGACCATCGCCATGACCAGGGCGCTGGAGATGAGCACCCAGGCGGTGTCGCCGCTGTTGATCGCGGCGGGTTCCGTTTCCTGGGCCAGCGCCGGTACCGCTGCAATCAGCCACAGGATTGCTGCGGCCATGCCGGCAGCCCCCAGTTTCTTTGTTGGACGATTTTGCATGTCTGACCACCTCTTTCCGGAATGATGAATCCCTGTTCCTTGTTGCAACAAATGGAAAAGCCCCTGCGAGCTGTATGCTCGCAGGGGCTTCATTGCCCACTACTGCCCACTACAAACGCGAAAGCCCCCGTGAGCCTTCGCTCACAGGGGCACCGTTGCCTACACCCAGATTATACTTGGCAGTGCCGGGTGTGTCAATAGACGGGAAGAAACTGATGAGCCAAAGCTTTTTCGAAAACGAGAGGAGCCGGAAACTCATCCAAAACATGCGGGAGAGGTGTATAATCATAGTGTTCTTCATATCCACAGGAGGGGGAGGATGAAAGAACGATGCCAGTAAAGGAAAAAGGGGCCACGACCCGTACGGCGGAAGTTCTGGTAGTGGGTGGAGGCATCATCGGGCTTGCCATTGCCAGACAACTGGCGGTTCGGGGAGTCAAGGTGATGTTGTTGGAACGGACACACGTCGGATCGGGAGCTTCTCGTGCAGCGGCCGGGATGTTGGCAGCGCAAGTAGAGACTGAGGAAGACGGACCCTTTTTCGACTTGCAGATCGAAAGCCGAAGGTTATGGCAGGAGTGGGCTGAGATCATACCGGAAGAGAGCGGGATTGGGTTCGGCTACCGGAAAGAGGGGATTTTCAGGATTGCTGAGACTCCTCAAGAGGCGGAGCAACTTCAGGATCGTCTTGAGTGGCAAAAGCGCAAGGGACTGGGCGGGGAGTGGCTGGACGCGCAGAAACTGAGATCCCTTGTTCTTGGACTGAGCGATTCCGTCTGCGGTGCCCTCTATGTGCCGGATGACCATCAAATTGACGCGGCCCAGGCGGTGCAGGCGTTGCGCCGTTCAGCATGCCTGCATGGCGTTCAAGTGGTCGAGGGGACCCCTGTTGTCGCGTTATTGAGCGAAGGATCGCGTGTTTATGGCGTTCAAACGTCGGATGGCGCGATGACTGCTGACCGGGTGGTGCTTGCCGGAGGCATGTCGGTTCCGGCGCTCATGGCCCCGCTGGGCGGGGAACTTCCCCTGGAACCGGTCCGTGGAACCGTTTGTGCGCTTTACCCTGAAGAGCCATGGGAAAAGAGAACGCTTTTCGGCACGGGATGGTATCTGACGCCAAAAGAGGACGGTCGGCTCATCGTAGGGACGACCGAGGAAGCCGGTGCTAAGACCGATGCGGTACCTGCCGAATCTCTCGTGAAAATTCTGGAACGAGCCGGCAAGCTGGTTCCCAAGATTAAGAGATTTCCCTTTCATTCCGCCTGGTCTGGGATTCGCACCCGGACACCGGATGCACTTCCCGTTCTAGGTCCAGTGCCTGGGTTCGAAGGACTCTATGTGGCGACAGGACATTTCCGGAACGGCATCCTGTTGGCGCCGGTTTCCGGAGAAGTGATCGCCCACTGGATCCTGGGACAGCGCCCACCCGTGGCAAGCGCCCACTTTCTTCCCGAACGATTGCTGAAAGGTGCCTCAAAACTTGACGCATAACCGGTCGTATCTCCGTTGACACTGCGGCTGGCTCGTGGTACGATATAGCAGACAATAGATGCCGACGGTTATCCGCAGCTTGAGGTTGGTGCAGCGTTTTACGTTCAAACGCAGGTGGTACCGCGGAGAATTGAGCCGTTGATTGCCCCATCTCGTTCGGGACGGGGCGTTCATTTTATGTCGGCAGTGTGGACGAACTGCGGATGGGGCAGCATGCCGGGCCTGAGGCGGTCCGTCACCCTGGCTCAGTGGCGAGAGTGGAGGGAAAGCGGTGATTGCCGTCATCGACAACTACGACTCCTTCGTTTATAACCTGGTTCAGTACTTGGGTGAGCTGGGGGCGAAGGTTCAGGTCTTACGTAACGATGCAATGACCGTGCCGGAGCTTGTCCGCCTCAGTCCCGAGGCCATCCTCATCTCCCCTGGGCCCTGCACCCCCGACGAAGCCGGCATTTCCCTGGAGGTGACCCGCACCTTCGCGACCCAAGGGGTACCCATCCTTGGCGTTTGCCTGGGCCACCAGGTCATCGGCCAGGCTTTCGGCGGGCGAGTAGTCCGGGCTCCGGAGCCGGTGCATGGGAAGACGTCCCTCATCTACCACTGGGGGGATACGCTTTTTCAGGGCTTGCCTAACCCCTTTCATGCGACCCGTTACCATTCCCTGGTGGTTGAGCGGGAGAGCTTGCCCCCCGAGTTGGCCATCACCGCCGAGACTGACGACGGCCTCATCATGGGCATCCGCCATCGGCGGTACCCCGTGGCGGGCATCCAATTCCATCCCGAGTCTATCCTCACTGAGGGAGGAAAGCAGATACTGGCCAACTTCCTGGCCAGCATCCCTGTGCGGCGCTAGGAAAGTGACGGACAGATTGTACACGTGTACATGAAGGCGTTCTGACCCGCACCGATTTGAAACGAGCAGGAATACCCCCCGATTTTTACCGACGGCGGGGTAAAAATCGACCATACCGAACTGGAGGAAGGCATCATGAATAAGGAGCAGATCACCTGGCGCAATAAGGTGGGCCTTGCGGAGATGCTCAAGGGTGGCGTGATCATGGATGTCACCACTCCTGAGCAGGCCATGATCGCTGAGAAGGCGGGGGCAGTTGCCGTGATGGCCCTGGAGCGGGTGCCGGCCGACATTCGCGCCCAAGGCGGCGTGGCCCGCATGTCCGACCCAAAAATCATTAAGGAGATCATGGAGGCAGTGACCATTCCCGTCATGGCCAAGAGCCGGATCGGCCACTTCGTTGAGGCCCAGATCCTGGAGGCCATCGGGGTTGATTTCGTTGACGAGTCGGAGGTCCTTACTCCTGCCGACGAGGAAAATCACATCTGGAAGCACGACTTCAAGGTGCCCTTTGTCTGTGGTGCTACCAACCTGGGCGAGGCCCTGCGCCGCATCGCCGAGGGGGCGGCCATGATCCGCTCCAAAGGGGAAGCGGGGACGGGCAACGTGGTGGAAGCCGTGCGGCACCTCCGGTCCATCCAAAAGGACATCCGGCGGGTGGTGGCGG
The DNA here is from genome assembly GCA_002159075.1 of Bacillus thermozeamaize. Classification (NCBI taxonomy): domain Bacteria; kingdom Bacillati; phylum Bacillota; class Bacilli; order Caryophanales; family Bacillaceae; genus Bacillus; species Bacillus thermozeamaize. Next base: position 53,105 of record LZRT01000080.1, on the reverse strand, counting down.
CGCCAAACGATGAGCTCCCCGCCATCGCCAAGGAGCTCCGTGCTCCCCTGGAACTGCTGCAGGAGGTGAAGGAGCGCGGGAAGTTGCCGGTGCCCCTCTTTTCCGCCGGTGGCATTGCAACGCCGTCCGATGCTGCCCTGGTGATGCAACTGGGGGCTGAGGCGGTTTTCGTGGGTTCGGGCATTTTTAAGTCCGGCAACCCGGAAAAACGGGCCAGGGCCATCGTGCTGGCTGTGCAACACTACAAAGATCCCAAGCTCCTTGCCGAGATTTCTGAGGATCTTGGGGAGCCCATGGTGGGCATCAACATCTCGACACTGCCTGCCGAGGAGCGTCTGGCGGGGCGGGGTTGGTAATGTTGAAGCCGCGCATCGGTGTTGTCGCCTATCAGGGAGCAGTGCCCGAACACCTGCGAGCCCTGGAGAGTGCCGGTGCCGAAGCGGTGCCTGTGAAGTGGCCCCGGGATCTGGAGGGGCTTCACGGCGTCATCATTCCTGGCGGGGAGTCGACCGTCATCGGCGATGCCATGCAAACCTGGGGGCTCCTCGATCCGCTCCGGGAGTGGGCCCGTAATGGGGGAGCCGTTTACGGCACCTGCGCCGGCGCCATTCTCATGGCCACCGACATCCAGAACGGCAAACCCAACCAGCCCCGTCTGGGCCTTATGCCCTTGACCGTTTACCGCAACGGTTTTGGCCGGCAAGTGGATTCTTTCGAAGCGGATTTTCCCGTGAAAGGCATCGGCCCGGAGCCTTTCCGGGCGGTTTTTATTCGTGCCCCCTATTTTGAGGTAACCGATCCGGAAGTCGAGGTGCTGGCGACCCTCGACGACAAGGTGGTGGCCGTGCGCTACGGCCGCCACCTGGCCACGGCGTTCCACCCGGAGCTGACCGACGACTTGCGGATCCATCGGCTGTTCATGGAAATGGCGATTGAAGGACGCTGACGAAGCAGCATCGTTGAGCTGAAGAATAGCAGAAGAAGAATAGCAGAAATTGAATAGATCGTGAAGCGAAGAGACCCGTTTTGTGTTTGGCTTGGCGAGCCAGGGGTCTCTTTCGCTTTTTCTCGATGCCCACAGGACAGTAAAAACCCTGGGTGATGCGGCGCCAGGGCCCCATCATCCAGGGTTTTCGCTTTAAGCCACGTCCTCTTCGTCTATAGGGTTTTTGGCTAGATCTGAGGGACACTGTTCCAGTCTTGCAGTGCCGAGACGTCCATGGGCGTCCCCTCTGAGATTGCCGCCAGCATCTGAACCACTGCCCGGGCCGTATCGAGGCTGGTGAGACACGGTACGTTGTGTTCCACAGCCGTCCGGCGGATGAGGAAGCCGTCCCGGTCCACCTCACGATTGCTGCGGGAAGGGGTGTTGATGACAAGGTGGATTTCACCGTTTCGGACGAGATCCAGGATGTTGGTGGACCCTTCGGAGACCTTGTTCACCTGGGTGCACGGGATCCCAGAGGCCTTCAGCGCCCTGGCGGTGCCGCTGGTGGCAAAGATTCGGAAGCCCAGGGACGCCAGTTCGGCGGCGATGGGCAGTATCTCTGCCTTGTCACGGTCCGCTACGGTGATGAGCACCGCTCCTTTCTGTGGCACCCTAAGGCCCGCGGCCAGAAGCGTCTTGTAGAGGGCACGTGGGAAGTCCCGATCGGAGCCCATGACCTCGCCCGTGGATTTCATCTCAGGTGAAAGGGAGACATCCACCGAGGTGAGTTTCTGCCAGGAGAAAACCGGAGCCTTGACTGCCACCCGGTTTGGTTCGGGCCAGATCCAGCCGTAGCCCTCGGCGCTTTGGCCAGATGAAACGTTCAATGTGTGCCGGATGACCGCCGAATCAGGGGCAGGCTTGTAACCCAGCTCTTGCAGGGTACGGCCGGCAATGACCCGAGTCGCCAGGTTAGCGAGCGGGATACCGGCTGCTTTGGCAAGAAACGGTACCGTGCGGGATGCGCGTAGGTTCACCTCCAGCACGTACACCTCGCTGCCATAGATGACATATTGAATGTTTACCAGGCCTTTTACCCTAAGGGCGAGGGCGAGGCGGGTGGTGTAGTCAAGGACCCGTTCCCGTACCTTGTGGCTGATGCCCATGGCCGGGTAGACGGCAATGGAATCGCCCGAGTGGACGCCAGCCCGCTCCACGTGCTCCATGATGCCGGCGATGAGCACTTGCTTGCCGTCGGAGACGGCGTCCACCTCAATCTCCTTGCCGAGCAGATACTTGTCAATCAGCACCGGCCGGGATTCAGACACTTCAACCGCCGTGGCCATGTAGGCGCGGAGTTCTTCCTCAAAATAAACGATTTCCATCGCCCGGCCACCAAGGACGTAGGAAGGCCGGACCAGGACAGGATAACCTATCTGGTTGGCGATGCGTACCGCATCTTCAACGGTGACGGCGGTCCCCCCAGGGGGACGGGAAATCCCGAGCTCAGCAAGCAGTTGGTCGAACTTCTTGCGGTCTTCGGCCCGGTCCACCTCCTCCACGGGGGTGCCGAGAAGAGGCACACCCACATTCGCCAGGGGGCCGGAAAGGTTGATGGCCGTCTGGCCGCCGAACTGGGCCACGACGCCGGCAATGTCCGGCTGACCGTGGCCGTACGGCCACTCGCCGCCTTCCTGTTCGATGACGTTGAGAACGTCTTCGACAGTGAGGGGTTCGAAATAGAGACGGTTGGAGGTGTTGAAGTCAGTGGATACGGTCTCGGGGTTGTTGTTGATAATGACGGACTGAATGCCCTCCTCCCGAAGGGCCCAAGCGGCGTGGACAGCGCTGTAATCGAACTCGATGCCCTGGCCGATGCGGATTGGCCCCGAGCCCAAGACGATGGCCTTGGCACCTGAGGGCGCCTCTACCTCTGTTTCACCGTCGTAGGTGCTGTAGTAATAGGGCGTGGCGGCCTCGAATTCGGCGGCGCAAGTGTCTACCATTTTGTAGACGGGCCGTACTCCGAGGGATTTTCGGAGCTGGCGGATGGTGAGAGCGTCTTTCCCCACCAGCCGGCCGATGGCTGAGTCGGAAAAGCCCAAACGTTTGGCCTTCCAGAGAATGCTTCGATTTAGCCCTTCGTATCCGCTATGGGCGATGAGCCGCTCCATCTCGACGATTTGACCGATGCCCTGGACAAAGAACTTGTCAATGTGGGAAAGGCGGGATATGGTTTGCCAGGTCCATCCTCGGCGCAGGGCCTCGGCGATGGCGAAGAGCCGTTCGTCGTTGTGCGTGATGATTTTCTGCTCCAGCTCTTGATCTGAGATGTTTTGGATGCCTGGATGCATCAGGCCGTCCCGTCCGATCTCCAGGGAACGGATGGCTTTTTGCAAGGCGCCGGGGAAGGTGCGGTCGATCGCCATTACTTCGCCGGTGGCCTTCATCTGGGTGCCCAAGATGCGGCTGGCGCCGGGGAACTTGTCGAACGGGAAGCGAGGAATCTTTACAACGACGTAGTCAAGGGCAGGTTCGAAGGCGGCGTAAGTGGTGCCGGTAACGGGATTCTTGATTTCATCAAGGGTGAGCCCGATGGCGATTTTGGCCGATACCTTCGCGATAGGATAGCCAGTGGCTTTTGATGCGAGGGCCGAGGATCGGCTGACGCGGGGGTTGACCTCGATGACCACGTACTCCCGGCTATTGGGATTGAGGGCAAACTGGACATTGCAGCCACCCTGGATGCCAAGGGCATTGATGATCTTGAGAGCGGAAGAGCGGAGCATCTGGTACTCCCGGTCAGTCAGGGTCTGGGACGGAGCTACCACAATGGAGTCGCCGGTGTGAACGCCCACTGGATCGATGTTTTCCATGTTGCAGACGGTGATGGCATTGCCGGCGCTGTCCCGCAGGACCTCATACTCGATTTCTTTCCATCCGTAGACGCTTTGTTCAATGAGGCACTGGCCGATTGGCGAAAGCTTTAGCGCACGGCCCACGATTTCCGCCAGATCCTTTGCATCTTTTGCCATGCCTCCGCCGGTGCCGCCCAAGGTGTAGGCTGGGCGGACGATGACAGGGAAACCGATTTTTTCGGCAAAGGCCAGGGCATCACTGACACTGGTGACGATGGCCGACTCGGGGATGGGTTCACCCAAGGTGTGCATGAGAGCCTTAAACTCGCCCCGGTCTTCCGCCTGACGGATGGCCTGAAGGGGCGTGCCGATGAGCTCGACACCGTACTTCTCCAGCACACCGGTTTCGGCCAGCTGGGTAGCCAGGTTGAGCCCCACCTGGCCGCCGAGGGTGGGCAGAAGTCCCTGGGGCCGCTCCTTGGCGATGACCCGCTCCACGAACTCCGGGGTGAGGGGTTCGAGGTAGATGCGGTCCGCCATTTGGGCATCGGTCATGATGGTGGCGGGGTTGGGGTTGACAAGGATCACCTTCAGCCCTTCCTCCAAGAGGGCTTGCAAAGCTTGGGTACCGGAGTAGTCGAACTCCGCGGCCTGGCCGATGATGATAGGACCTGAGCCTATCACCAGCACCCGTTTGAGATCTTTCCGTTTAGGCATGCTTACTCCTCCTTCGTCATTTGCTGCTCTACCTTCTTCCTGAGGGCACGCATGGGCGTAAGGCGCCGATCTGTCCATTCCAGGCGGCGGAGTGGATTCAGCGGACAAGCGCCGTGAGGAAGCGGTCAAACAGGTACCGGGAGTCCTCCGGACCCGGAGAGGCTTCAGGGTGGTACTGAACCGACCAGACGGGGAGCTGGGTGTGCATGATGCCCTCGACCGTGTTATCGTTAAGGTTGCGGTGGGTGACCATCACCTCAGGAGGGAGGGTGGACTCGTCAAGGGAGTACCCGTGGTTTTGGGAGGTGATGTAGATTCGGCCGCTCAGGCAGTCCTTTACCGGGTGGTTGGCTCCGCGGTGGCCAAACTTGAGTTTGAAGGAGTTGCCGCCCATGGCCAAGCCCAGAATCTGATGACCCAGGCAGATACCGTACAGGGGGATACCGGCTGCCATGAGGATCCGGGCGGTGGCGATGCCCTCGGGTACGTCCTTGGGGTCGCCGGGGCCGTTGGAGAGAAGAACGCCGGCAGGCTCCAGAGCCAGAATCTCCTCGGCGGTGGCGGTGGCAGGCACCACCGTTACCTGGCATCCGAGGCTGGTGAGTATGCGCAGGATGTTCTGCTTCACCCCGAAATCAACCACCACGACCTTGGGACCCCGGCTTCGTCCGTCCTGAGGCTCCAGGTGGTAGGCGGTGGGGGTTGTTACCTCCAGTACGGGGCGGGATAGAACGAATTGCTGGGCTTTGAGCTGCAGTTCCATGAGCCAGTCCCTTAGGGATGGAGGGAGGTGGGGAACTCGCCATTGGCCGGCAAGGGCGAGGAGTCCGCCATTGGCGCCTAGGTCCTGATTGGCCTCGGCGGGACCGTAGTCGGCTGTGGCCAGCACGCCCCGGAGCGTTCCTTCCACCCGCAGGTGGCGGGTGAGGGCCCGGGTATCGAGGCCGAAGAGACCCGGTATGCCGTTTTTCGTGAGATAATCGTTGAGGGAACGGTGGGCTTGCCAATGGCTGGGGTCTGAACAGAGTTCCTTTACAACAAAGCCCCGCACAAAGGGTTGCCGGGACTCGAAGTCCTCGGGGTTGATGCCGTAGTTGCCGATGAGGGGATAGGTCATGGTGACGATTTGACCGGCATATGAGGGATCAGTGAGAATCTCCTGGTAACCGGTCATGCTGGTGTTAAAAACTACCTCACCGACGTTCCAGATTGGGGCGCCAAAGGCCTCCGCCTGGAAAACGGTGCCGTCCTCAAGAACAAGGTAGCTCTTCATGTTCTCATCCTCCTTGGTGGTGCGCATTATGGGACTGTATGAACGCTGACGGAAGCCGTGTCTGTCTTGAGCCCGGGAACATCGGGCAACATGGGGGCGAAAAATGGTTTCCGTCTCCTTGTCGGTGAGGATGCCTTGCCCAGAGCTTGGGCATGGCTTGCCGTTTCAATCATAAAATACGCGCCAGGGATTTCCCTTGACGCAGGTTCTGCATAAGTATAACATCTCTCTGCATAGTGTCAAGATTAAAAGAAATGACTTCTCATATCGTCTGAGTAAATGTCAGGTTAATTGTTTAATAGAAATGCAGATGCAAGGAGCTTTTTTGTGTCCAATGGATGACCCGACATCTTGTCCATGTTGAAAAAAGTTCCACTGTGCGGCAGATTACAGCATGAGCGGAAGGGGCTGTTTATCGTGATCAGGGGAGCCTGCGGGCCGGCTTGTCCTGCGAATGCGATTTTTTGAAATTTTTTGATTATGTTGTTCCGGTGGGGGGGAGAAGGGGTTTATTTTATTCTTATTCAGAAAAAGTGTGGATGGCTTTAAGGAAGAAGGCCAATGCGTGTCGATGCGTATGCGGAGAGCCGCGCGCCCGCGCTTTCGCGGCGACACGGATGATTGGCCCGTGATCCGTATGGCGTTTGCCAGCCGCAGGCTTTGTGTGGATACACGAAACTGTTGGGCTTTTCGCTGCAATCAATGATCTTGTTCTAAAGGAGTGAAAGGGGACCTTCTGCAGAAGGAGATTCCATGTCGACGGTTCCCCGGATCACTTCTGCCAGGACGAGGGCATGATTACAATCAGGGTTCTTTTTGGCATACAGTAACGTCAGTTTTTCCTCCGCTGCCAGACGTCGAAGCCTGGCAATTTCTTTGGACTTTTCCGGAATCATTAGCAGTTCCTCAATATACCGTTTGCGAAACGTTTCAAAGCGTTCCGGGTGGTCCTTGAACCACTTGCGCAGTTCGGGACTGGGGGATACCTCTTTGGCCCACTCGTCGATGGCGGCGCGGGATTTCGATACCCCCCTGGGCCAGAGACGATCGACAAGGATCCGCCTGCCGTCGGTTGGCTCAGGAGGATCATAAATGCGCTTGATTTGCACATTCTGGGGAGGGACATGCATCGTCATACCTCCAATCAATGTCGATTCCATTTCACAATAGACGCGTTTTGATGTGGTCAATCGTTTGCATGGCCGCTTTTTTCCCTTGCTCAATACAGTCGGGAAGGCCGACGCCTTCATAGGAGGCTCCGGCTAGCCGGATGCCGGGAAGGTGTTTGTCCAGCTGATCATGCACCTGTTTTAGCCATTCCTTGTGGCCGACAACGTATTGGGGCATCCCTTCGCGCCAGCGGGTGACGATGTAAAACAAGGGATTTCCTTTTATCGGAGTGACGGCCTGTAAGTCATGGAGCACGGTCTGCACGATCGTCTCGTCTGACTGGTCGACAATTGTCTGGTCGCCGGCCCGTCCAACGTAACTGCGGATGAGCACTTTTCCTTCAGGTGTCGTATGGGGCCATTTTTTGTGTGTCCACGTACACGCCGTGATCGTATGCTTGGACGTGCGCGTGACGACGAAGCCGGTTCCTTCGTATGGGATATGGATGTCTTTGGCATCGAAAGCCAGGGCGACTGTCGCAACGGAGGTGGCTGTGACGTCGCGATTTAAATGCAAAAATGGGTAATGAGCAAGAACGTGTGTCGTGACGTCATGGGGAACGGCGAGAATGACGGCATCGGTCGCGATGGAATTCCCGTCCCGGAAGTAGAGGGTATAGCCGCTTTCAGCCTTTTCGATGCGGGTCAAGGCTGTGTTCAATCGGATGGCGGCCGGCGACAGATGATCCGTGATCGCTTCGACAAGCGAAGACAGGCCTCGTTTCAATGTGAGAAAGGCCCCTTGCGCTTCGCCCTTTTTCGTTTGCGGGGCTGTTTTTTTCATGCCGATCATTAAACTGCGGTATTTTTGTTCCTGATGGTAGAACTGGGGAAATGTGGCCATCAGGCTCAATTGATCGATATTTCCCGCATAGATGCCCGAGAGCAGAGGCTCGATCAATCGCTCCACAATCTCGTTGCCAAGGCGGCGGCGGAAAAAGTGTCCCACCGACTGATCCGCGTGCTGCGGGGAACGGGGGAGGAGAAGATCGCCGAGCAGGGCTCTCATTTTTCCCAGCGGGGAAATGACCGGAGTGGCGGCAAAGGGTGTCAATCTGGTCGGGATGCCCATCACCGCGCCTTCCGGAATGGGAAAGAGCCGGTTGTGATGTAAAATGTACGATTGCCCTGTCTGATTGCGAACCGTTTCATGTTCCAGGCCAAGCTCGGCAATCAGCTGGGGCCCGGCTTTTTTGCGTGCCAGCAGCGAGTCAGGACCTTGCTCAATGATAAAGCCGTCCCGGTGTTCCGTGCGCACTTTTCCCCCGAGCCGGCCGCTTGCTTCGACAAGCGTAAAGCGGATTGGCAGACGTTCCGCCTGGATCGTTTTCGCCAAATAAAAGGCGGCGGACAGGCCGGTCATCCCGCCACCGACAATGGTGATGTGGGGGTGCTTAAGATTCATGTTGAACCTCCAACATGTGCGTTTCCAAGATTTGATGCGCTGTTTTTTCGACGACATCGGCCAACGCTTCGATAAACAACGGATGAACATTGGGCATTTCCGGACGGTAATAACGGACCCCAAGCTCGTCGGTGACCGCTTTGCATTCCACGTCGTTGTCGTACAACACTTCCAAGTGGTCGGCGACAAATCCGACAGGACAGTAGACAAAAGCGGTGTATTGATTCTGTTCAAACAGCTTCCGTGTCAGTTCCCGCACGTCGGGGCCGAGCCACGGTTCACCGGTGGCGCTTTCGCTTTGCCAGCCGACCGCGTAATGTTTTATCCCGGCCTGCTCGGCGATCAATTGAGCGGTTGCTTCCAACTGTTGCGGGTACGGATCGTTCAGCCGGATGATTTTTTCAGGGAGGCTATGGGCTGAAAAAATGACGACCGTCTTGTCGTGTTCTTCCTTTGGGATATGCGCCATCGTCTTTTGGATTTGTTCTGCCCAGTAACGGACGAATTTGGGTTGGTCGTACCAACTGTGAATGCTTAAGAGCGCCGGTCCGCCGAGCGCTTCCGCCTGTTTTTGTGCCCGTTCGTGGTACGATTTGATGCTGAACGTCGAATAATGGGGAGCGAGGACGAGCGCGACGGCCGTTTCGATGCCGTCCCGGTGCATGGCTGAAACAGCGTCTTCGATAAACGGGTCAATATGTTTGTACCCCAGGTAATGTTTAAAATGAATCTCTGTGTTCCGCTCGTTTAACACCTTTTCCAGTGTTGCTGCCTGCCGTTCCGTAATCTGCGCGAGAGGGGAAACGCCACCGATCGCTTCATAACGGCGAATCAGATCTTCCAGCAAGTCTTGTGGCGGTTTTTTGCCGCGGCGGATGTGGGTGTAGTACGGTTCAATCTCTTCCTTGTTTCGCGGCGTGCCGTAAGCCATGACAAGTAGTCCGACAGTTTTTTTTGACATGTTTTACACCTTGCTTTCTTTACTTTTTCGTATATTCGTGGATGAAAGAAGTTAATTTTTTCACCGTGTCCACGTTCACTTCCGGAAAGATGCCGTGACCGAGGTTGAAGATAAAGCCGGGTGATTGCGTCCCTTCGTCGAGAATCGACTGTGTCCGTTCTTTTAGCGTTTCCCACGGCGCAAGGAGCAGGGCGGGATCGAGATTCCCCTGCAGCGCTTTTTCAATCCCCCGCTTTCGCGCCTCGTTGATCGAGGTGCGCCAATCGAGGCCGATCACGTCTACCGGGAGTTTGTCCCACTCTTCCAGCAGATGGCCGGCGCCGATGCCGAAATAAATCAACGGGACGTCCAGATCCTTTAGTTGGCTGAAAATCTGCTGCATCACCGGTGCGATATACATCCGGTAATCGTGGACACTTAGCGCGCCAATCCACGAGTCGAAGATTTGCACGGCAGTGGCGCCAGCTTTGATTTGTGCCGTTAAATAAGCCACAGTGACTTGCCTTAGTTTTTCCATCAGGGCTTGCCAGGCGTCGGGTTCACAATACATGAAGGCTTTTGTTTTATGGTAATGCTTTGATGGGCCGCCTTCGATCAAATAACTGGCGATGGTAAACGGCGCACCGGCAAATCCGATCAAAGGGACAGAAAGTTGTTCGGTTAAGATGCGTACAGCCTCCATTATGTATGGGATATGTACTTCCGGTTCCAGATCCCGTATCCGGGTCACGTCCTTTTTTGAGCGGATCGGGTTTTGAATGACGGGGCCGATGCTGGAGACGATATTCACGTCAACCCCGATCGGCCGTAGCGGGGTCATGATGTCGGCGAACAGAATCGCTGCATCCACACCCAGCTGTTCGACCGGCAGGCGGGTGACTTCTGCGCAAACCTCCGGTATTTCGTTCATCTCAAAAAAGGAATACTTTTCCCGGATGGCGCGGTATTCGGGTTGATAACGGCCCGCTTGACGCATGTACCAGACCGGCGTGTACGGTGTCGGTTCGCGGCGGCACGCTTTTAAAAAGGTATCGTTAAACGGTCTTTTTCCCATTAAAACACCCCTTTTAGATGACGCGCGGCAGTTTTAGGATACACTTCAAACTCATTATTACATAATAACCTGTACGGATTAAAATGGATAGGGATGGACAGCGTTTGTCATTAAATTGATCCAAATCCAAAAACATATTCTGGCAACAGGAGGCGGCTTTGGAAATCGGGGGATATGGTTTTGAGTATTTGGCGGTGCTGATGTATTAGGCGGGGCTGGTGTTTTTGACGGGATGTTTCTCGTCGGCATCGTTGCTGCCTTCCCGGCATGAAACACTGCTGATTCTGAATGGGGGACCATGCTGAGAGGAGTTCGTGGCTAGAGGAGAGGATCAGGCGTTTATCCTGCAATCATTCCAGAATCTGTTTGCGATGAAATGCATGCGGCTCTGCCATGGACGATGAACCGGGGATGCCATGCGGCTGAAAGCCAGTCATGACACCCCAGGCCAGTCATGACACCCCAGGCGGCAACTCAAGCAGCTCTGGGATGGTGACCAGCTTGACGTTATCAGCCCGGAGCTTGCGGATAATTTCAGGCAGCGCGTTGACCGTTCCTGACAGATCTTCTCCGGCGCCTCCGCCTGAATGCATCAGGATGATGGCGCCCGGATGCACATGGGCCAGCACATTGGTTGCCACTTGTTCTGCGCTCAAGCCTTTCCAGTCCAGCGAATCCACGTTCCAATTGACGATCGTTTTTTTCTGGCTGGCCAGCCATTTGATTTGCTCTTCCTGAATATTTCCGTAAGGGGGCCTCACAAAACGAGGGATATGCCCCGTAAAGCGGCGAATGAGTTGATCCGTCTTTTCAATCTGATTACGGAACGGGCCATCTTTCAGTTTGGGGAGGTTGGCGTGATTGTAGGAATGGTTGCCTACCGCGTGTCCTTCCTTCACGATGCGGCGCATGATTTCGGGATGGGCCTCGATGCGGTTTCCCACGACGAAAAAGGTGGCTTTGACGCCTTCTCGTTTTAAAACATCCAGGATTTGCGGCGTGTAGATGCTGTCAGGGGCGTCGTCAAAGGTCAACGCCACTTCCCGTTTGGCCGATGGCGCATTGAGGATAAACGTGCTGGGGTATTTCTTCCTCAAATCAGATAAGGTGAGCGGATGAGGCTGGCGGATGGCATGTTCCGGTCCGCCATGCAAATCCGGTGTCCGGGTCGGAGGTGGAACGTTCCGCTGCGTCGTGTCAAGCCGGTATGTGATGCCTGTTGGCCCTGGTTGGCGGGTTTCTGGGGGAATCGCTTGCGTGCAGCCCGTGGCGATGAGGATGGCAATGATGAAGAGGGCTATAATGCAGGGAAAGTTCTTGTGAAATTGCTTGCGAATGTTCATGGGTACCTCCTGTATCGGTCATGTTAGTCGTGTTAAACGTGGATGTAACGTTTCTTTGGTTAGGATTTTTTGTTTTTGGGAGAAATATGCAGGGGATGAGATGACAAATACTTCAAAAAAAAAGACATGCAAAGTATATAATAGCAGCAGGGTTGTTTTTGGATGATATTGGTATGTGGAGGGTCGGCTTGATTTGAATTGGCAGATTATATCAAAAAATGCCTAAGAGAATTCAATGAATCCTGACATAAGGTTGTCAGGATCTGTATGCTATGATAAAACTGACAAAATGTACGTTGAGGTAATTGATTCAGGAAAAGAGGGATGCCATATCGACATACTGCTAATACAGCGTGAACTGCGGATGCGCCGCCATCAATTGCTCATTCTGTGTCATCCGCCGCATCTGCCTGTGTTGCCGCGCCTGGCGCAACAGTTGCACTTTCCGCTGATTCCGCTGAGTCTTACCTTAAGTGAAGCGCTGTTGGAATATCCGCATTCCCGTCAGCCGCGAATGGCGGGAATGCTTTTGGAACGTATTGTGTCCGGCCTTGTTTCCGTTTCAGTTTTCCTTAAAGGCTCATGAGCTGGAAGAGACCACGCTTCAGCTGGTCCGGCAGGGTGGGAATATGACGATGGTAGGGGTGAAGCAAAAGCGGGGCGCCATTGTCCAAGAATGAGAAGAAGGTTTACATACATCGTCCAATATGTATATAATGTACATGAGGTGAAAAATCGTGAAAGCGAAACATTCAGGAAAAAAAGTTCGCAAACAAATCTATCTTGGCCAGGAACAAAATGATAAGATAAAACAAATTGCCATGAGGCGCCGGTGGACAGAAGCGGAAGTGATTCGGGAAGCCATCGATGAATATATGAAGAAACAAGAACAAAACGATCCGTTATTGAAATTGTTCGATCTTACTGATTCTAATCCAATCGATGGATCCGTTCACCATGATCAATATATTTATGGGAATGAATAAGATTTAAGGTGGTTATAGCACTTGGAAAGAGATTCAATATTTCTTGACACTGGTGCATGGATCGCGTTGGTAAACAGCAGGGATCAGTGGCATCAACAAGCCAAAAAAACTTATCAAATGATGCCTCGTTACTGGGAACGTGTCAGCAGCATCATGGTGATATCTGAAACTTACACATTTCTTCGATACAGAATGCATGCAGATGTAGCCATACAATTTTTACGAATTATTGAGGAGGCAGAGGAAGAAGGATACCTGAAGGTGCACTATCTAGACTATGGGATAAGAAAACTTTCAGAACAAATCTTGCATGATTTTCAAGACCAAAACTTGTCTTATGTGGATGCCACAAGCATTGCAATCATGAAATTATTAGGGATCCGTAAGGTGTTTGGATTTGATCATCACTTTTTATCATCTGGATTTGAGTTGGTGCCATCCTTGGACGGAAATATGCATTGAAACCTGCAAACAGCCCGTGTCACGGTGTGTCGTGGCACGGGCTGTCGCATTTGGGACATCATGTGTTCCATTCATCGCGGATGTTTGCCAGCGCGGGATATTGTTTCAGCTTCCGGTACAGGGTGGTGCGGCCCATGTGGAGCAACCGTGCGGCCTGCGAGATGTTGCCCTTCGCTTTGCGGAGGGCATGGGCAATCCGTGTTTCTTCATCCGCGACTGTTGGATTTGTTGTGGCTGTTGCAGCTGTCGAGTCAGGCGCTTCTTCCAGTTGGAATATGATGAAATCGCTTTCATTTCGTTTCTCTTCAGGCAGGTGAAGATCTTCAGCGCTGATGGCGTTTTTTCGCTTGACAATGTGCACTTGATAGGCCGCTTGGCGGATGACGTGCCGGAGTTGCCGGATGTTTCCCGGCCAAGAGTATTGCCTCAGCTTGTGCATGGCCGCCGGGTCGATGGATAGGTGGTGGATGCCCAGTTCAGATGCGATTTCATGCAAAAAATGGCAGATCAATTCGTCGAGATCGGTTCGTTCCCGGAGGGGAGGAAGGAGGATTTCCATTTCATTCAATCTGAAGTACAGGTCGGCGCGAAAACGCTTCAGCGCAATTTCTTTGTACAGATCCCGGTTTGTGGCCGCCACAATCCGTACATCCACGGGTTTCGACTCGTGCGAGCCGATGCGCGTCACCCGCTTTTCTTCCAGCACCCGCAGCAAAACCGCTTGGGAGGCCAGAGGAAGTTCGCCAATCTCATCGAGGAACAGGGTGCCCAGGTGCGCCGCTTCAAATTTGCCCATCTGTCCTTTCTGCTGTGCGCCGGTAAACGCGCCTTTTTCGTATCCGAACAGTTCCGATTCGATCAGGGATTCGGGAATGGCGCCACAGTTGACCACGACAAAGGGCCCTTTCCGTCCGCTTTGCCGGTGCAGTTCCCTGGCTGCGATTTCTTTTCCCGTGCCCGTCTCTCCCCGGATCAGGACGGTGGCGTTTGTTTGCGCGACGTGCTGGATCAGTGCGAAAACCTGCTTGATCTTGGGACAGGAGGCGATGATCTTCGTTTGCTTTTCTGTGTCGGCTTTTTCCGTTCCATTGCTGCTTTCCGAAAGCTTCATCGGGGATGGCCGACGGGACAAAATGGTGCTGAACAGCTGTTTTCGCTCGTCCTTCACAGCGCGGACGATCCAGGTGTCCGATTCATTGGCATGCGCACGTTTCTTCAACCGGACCTCGGCCATGTCACCGCTTGCAAGCGACAGGATGTCCGAAGCGTAGCGCTTGCCGAAAATCATTTCCAGCGGCTGGCCGATGCACTGGCTGGCTTGGACGTTGAACATTTCCGCGGCCGCCTGGTTCATGCGCGTAATTTTTCCTTCGCCGTCCACAGAGATGAGAGGTTGCGCGCTGGTTTGCATCATGGCGTCGGCTTCGTGGAGGGTGAGTGTCAGTTCCCGGCGCGCTTCCTCCAGAAGCAGGCGGGATTGGCAGGCCATCGCCGCCGCCGCCACCATGCCCAAAGTATGGGGGTGATGCGCGCGCACGTCGCCGCTGATGTCCAGGATCCCGATCAGTTCGCCTGTTGAAGTGTAAAGCGGCGCGGCGTAACAGGTCAAAAAATGATTCTCATAACAATAGTGTTGTTTGCCGACCACGCTCACCGGTTTTTTCTCCAACAGGGCGGTCCCTATCGCGTTGGTCCCTTTCACCCGTTCGTGCCAGTTGGCTCCGGTGCTGAGTTGCACGGTTTTGGCCCGTTCTGTGAACGGAGACTTTCCCCAAGAGGAGAGAATGTACCCGTCTACGTCGGAAATCAACACCATAAACGACCGTTGCTCCAAGAACGTATAAAGCGGTTTCAGCACGGCTTCCGCGATTGACAGCAGCGGACCCAGTTTCGCTTGCCGGTCGAGCAGTTCCCCGCCGGTCAGGATATCATTTACCACGTACTCCGGATTCACTCCGAATTGCTTGCTGCGTTGATGCGAGATGGTCAGCGCCTGCGGTGAAGAATCCACGATCTTCATTGTCATCCCCCTTTCTGAATCGATTTTTCAAACCCGTATGGTTCTTTACCCTGTATTATATCAAACAGAAATGGATTAACAAAAAAATTCGACTGTTCCATTTATTGTTCCTTGTGGAACAATCTTTTGTTCCAGTGGTACAGGGATGGGCACATGCCGGTTTTGTGACAAGCCAAGAAGGCCTTCAATCAAGTCCTTTGGCCAACTTGGCACGAACCTTGCATTTATGAAAAAGCGCCACCAGAAAATGGGCAACCCTTAAAAAAATCATGTGAGGTGATGTGTAATGGCTAAAATGCGGGCGGCTGTCGTTCGCGATTTTCATCAACCCATTCGGGTCGAGGAGGTGGAGAAGCCGACTCCGGGAGAAGGGGAGATTGTCGTAAAAATCGAAACCTCCGGTTTGTGCCACACGGATATTCACGCCGCGCATGGAGATTGGCCGGTAAAGCCCAAGTTGCCGTTTATTCCTGGACATGAAGGGGTAGGCTTGGTGGAAAGTGTCGGCCGGGGTGTGACCCATCTCAAAGAAGGGGACCGGGTCGCCATTCCTTGGCTGGGTTACGCGTGCGGGGAATGCGAGTATTGTGTCACCGGATGGGAAACGCTGTGTGAAAAGCAATTAAATACGGGTTATTCCCTCGACGGCACCCATGCGGAGTATGCCAAGGCGTATGCAAAACAAGTGGTCAAAGTCCCGCAAGGCGTTGCACCAGTGGATGCCTCGCCGATCACCTGTGCCGGTGTGACCACTTACAAGGCTGTCAAAGTGGCTGGCGTTCGTCCGTCGCAATTGGTGGCGGTTTTTGGCATCGGCGGCTTGGGACACCTTGCTTTGCAGTATGCGAAAATTGCCGGCGGTACCGTCGTGGCGGTGGATTTGTTTGACGAGAAATTGAAATTGGCAAAACAATTGGGTGCCGACTATACGGTGAACGCCAGAAAGCAGGACCCGGTTGAGGAAATTCGCAAGCTGGGCGGCGCCGACGCAGTCATCTGTGTGGCCGTTTCACCGCGGGCATTCGAACAGGCTTACCATTCTTTGCGCCGGGGAGGCAAATTGGTGTTTGTCGCGTTGCCGGCCGACAATGAAATGAAGTTGCCGATTTTTGAAACCGTTCTCAACGGGATTCACGTGGTCGGGTCGATCGTCGGCACGCGGGTGGATCTGGCGGAAGCTTTTGAATTGCATGCGGCGGGGAAGACGCGTGTCATTCACGAAAAAATCCATCTGGAGGAGATTGAAGAGGCGTTTCGCAAAGTGGAGAAAGGGGAGGTTCCGGCCCGGTTGGTCATTGACTTTGGTCATTGAAATATACCAGTCATATTCGGCTGTCCATGACGTTATATATATTGATGGCAAAACCGAATTCAACAGGAATATGATGAGGGGGAGGAACGGTCCAATGAGCCAAAAAGTGTCGGCATTTCAAGCGCCTAACACGCCAGGAAGCCTCGTGCAATATCGGGAGAGATACGACAATTTCATCGGCGGTGAATGGGTGGCCCCGTTAAACGGGGAGTATTTTGAGAACCCGTCGCCGGTGAACGGGAAAGTGTTTACCAAGGTGGCCCGTTCGCAAAAGGAGGACATTGATCTTGCGCTGGAGAAGGCCCACCAGGCCAAGGAAAAATGGGGGAATACCCCGGTGGCGGAGCGCAGCCGCATCTTATTGAAAATCGCCGATCGGTTGGAGGAAAACCTGGAAAAGCTGGCCCTCTCGGAAACCTGGGACAACGGAAAACCGATCCGCGAAACGCTGGCAGCCGATTTGCCCCTGGCCATCGACCATTTCCGCTATTTTGCGGGAGTGATTCGCGGCGAGGAGGGAACGGTGTCGGAGATTGATGCCCATACCGTGTCGATGCACATCAAGGAGCCGATCGGCGTGGTGGGGCAGATCATCCCCTGGAACTTTCCGCTCCTGATGGCCGCCTGGAAGCTGGCGCCTGCGCTTGCGGCAGGAAACTGCGTCGTCCTGAAACCGGCGGAGCAGACGCCGGCCACGATCATGCTGTTCGCCGAACTGGTCGGTGATTTGCTGCCGCCTGGCGTGCTGAACATTGTCAACGGCTTTGGTCCGGAAGCGGGGCAGTCCCTGGCTACCTCGCCCAAAGTGGGCAAAATCGCCTTTACCGGAGAAACCACGACAGGCCGGCTGATCATGCAGTTCGCCTCCGAGAACATCACGCCGGTGACCCTGGAGCTGGGCGGAAAATCACCCAATATTTTCACGGAAAGCGTGATGCGGGAAGAGGATGCTTTTCTGGAGAAAGCGCTTGAAGGGTTTACGATGTTTGCCCTCAATCAGGGGGAGGTGTGCACCTGTCCTTCCCGCGCCCTGATTCAGGAGTCGATCTACGACGAATTTATGGAGCGGGCGTTGAAACGGGTCCAACAGATCAAAATGGGCGATCCGCTGCATCCTGAAACGATGATGGGCGCCCAGGCGTCAAAGGACCAGTACGAAAAAATACTCAGCTACATCGACATCGGCAAGCAGGAAGGGGCCGAAGTTCTGGCGGGCGGAAAGCCATATGACCACCCGCTTTACCCGGACGGTTACTACATTCAGCCCACCGTCCTGAAAGGACACAACAAAATGCGCATTTTCCAGGAAGAGATTTTTGGCCCGGTCGTCTCCGTCACCACGTTTAAAGACGAACAAGAGCTCATTGAGATTGCCAACGACACGCTGTACGGGCTGGGCGCCGGCTTGTGGACCCGGGATGTCCACCAAGCCTATCAGATTGCGCGCAAAATTGAAGCCGGACGTGTCTGGGTCAATTGCTACCACGTTTATCCGGCCCATGCGGCGTTCGGCGGGTACAAACAATCCGGCATCGGCCGCGAGACACACAAAATGATGCTGGAGCATTATCAGCAGACAAAGAATATGCTGATCTCATACAGCAAAGATCCCGTCGGGCTGTTTTAGGGATCGTTGCCGCCCGGCTATGGCCCGGCCAGTGTCGGCTTTCTGATGGGAGGTCTTTCGTATGGAGCTTGTCAAAAGGGTGCTGGTCACAGATGAAGCGAAAAAAGTGATTGACCGGCTGCGGGAAAAACACGGGGAACTGATGTTTTTCCAAAGCGGCGGATGCTGTGACGGCTCGGCGCCGATGTGTTACAAGCTGGGAACCTTTCGCATCGGCAGCAGCGATGTGAAGCTGGGGGAGATTCACGGATGTCCCTTTTACATTTCCGGCCCGCAGTTTGAATACTGGAAACACACCCAATTGACGGTAGACGTGACCGAGGGAAGAGGGGCCTCCTTTTCCCTCGAAATCCCCTTGGGCGTGCGATTCTTCATCCGCTCCCGGCCGTTTCGCCCGGGTGAGGAGGAGCGGCTGGAACCGGTGGTGGTGGGCGCAGGATGAGGCAGGATAATAGGGAGGATAAGGAAAACATGCTTGCCCTGCGCGGGACAAGTATGGTTACAAGTATGGTTACCCCTTGGAACAACGACATGTTCACAAGGGGCTTTTTGTTGATGTGCCGGCGATCATGTCAGCGGGATAAAAATGAGTTGGTCATCATGTTTAGACGGTGTCCCGCGTCCGTCTGTATTATTGGTGATGATGTAAAGCCCTTCATTTGTTGCCAAGACATCACGGACCCGTCCAACATCTGAAACCATGATCTCTTCTGTTTTATTCACTGGATCAAATTTTCGCACGCTTTCTCCTCGCAATGAAGCAAAGTAGAAATAGCCAGCAAAATATGTCATGCCTGAAGGGGCCCAAGTTCCTTCACCGGAATGCAGGACCGGGGATGCCATCCCGTTTGCCGCTTCATCCCCACGGATGACAGGCCATCCATAATTTTTTCCCGCCTCGATCTTATTGATTTCATCATATGCATTCGAACCATGCTCGGTCGCGTAAAGCTCATGATCCGAATTCCATGCCAGGCCTTGAGGGTTTCGATGCCCGTACGAATACACGTAGGATTCACCGAACGGATTGTCATCGGGGATGGAACCGTCCAAATTCATCCGTAAAATTTTTCCTGCTAAACTGTCCAGCTCCTGGGACAACTCGGGCTTCGCCGCATCGCCCGTTGTGACATATAACTTTTGATCGGGCCCGATTTCGATCCGGCCCCCTTGATGGTAGCGACCGCCAGGAATCTTATCCAGTAATACGGAGGTTTCCTCCCAATGGTCATGTGATTCTTTGATGGTGACGACACGCTGAAAAAACGCTCCGTTTTCTTGGTAAGAATAATATGCGAAGGCTGTTTTTGTTTCTTGGAAGTCACTTGGAAAGGCGATTCCTAGCAGTCCGGCTTCTGGCTGATGCGATAGGTCTTTTTCAAACCGGACAGGTTTCCGTGTTTGAACATCGCCGTTCATCGTAACAGTAACAATGGAACCGTTGCGCTCACTGATATAAAATGTATTCCCAACTAAAGCGATCTCCCAAGGTTCTTGAAGATGTTTCGCGATCACTTGACGCTTGTCCACCGCCTCAGACTTGTGTCTGCCTGCCGATTCCGTCTGTTCCTCATGGTCATTTTCTTCTTTTGAAACGACTTCGCCTTCATGGCGATGGGGCTCTTGTTTTGTGTCCGGAGAGCACGCGGTCATCATGAAAAAACAAAGGGACAGCACGACGAAGAAAAACGCGCGTATGGGCCAACACCCCCCACACCGTTCTTGTTTTGAACAAATCTGGTGCTCATCTCTGGTGCTCATCGTTTCCCATGGTGTCTTGCTTCGATATCGGACACGGGAATTCCTGCATGCTGCCGCGCAACGTCGTGGCACGCGGTGTGCAGTTGTCCGTGCTTGCCCAGAAAGCTCCCTTGCGAAACCGTTTTCCCCTTGCTTGAAGGCAGGGGGATTTTTTGTGCGTTTGATCACTTGCCATATTACTTCAATAGATGTATACTTCATTACATAAGTAACTAACCGATGAGGTGGTGCGACAGATTGAAATTTTCACTGGATGACAGCAAGCCCATTTTTATGCAAATCGCGGAATCCATTGAAGATGACATCATCGAAGGGAAGTTGCGGGAAGGAGATCAGGTGCCTTCGACCAATCAGTTTGCTTCGTTTTACCAAATCAACCCGGCAACGGCGGCCAAGGGGATTAACCTTCTGGTAGAGGAGAGGATTTTGTACAAAAAGAGGGGGATTGGCATGTTTGTCGCGCCGGGGGCGCAAGCGAAGTTGTTTCAGAAGCGGAAGCAACAATTTTACGACAAGTACATCCTGGAGATGTTGCGCGAAGCGGAGAAAATCCAAATCAGCCGGGAAGAGATCATCGCCATGATCGAAAACGGCAGCCTTGATAACGGGAAAGGGGAGCAGTGATGAGCTTGGCAGTGGAGTGCAGGAATGTGACGAAACGATACCGCGATGTGGAAGCTGTCAAAGGCGTGAGCTTTACCATGGAGGATGGAAAGATCTATGGCGTGCTGGGACGAAACGGGGCGGGCAAGACGACACTGATGCATCTGTTGACAGGACAGCTGCTTCCTGATGAAGGGGAGATTCGCATCGGCGGCGTTTTTCCGTTTGAGAACAGAGATTGTCTGAACCGCATCTGTTTCATCAAGGAGAGCCAGCGGTACGTCAAGCACCTGACCGTCTCCCAGACGCTGGATTTGGCAAAAGCCGTGTTCCCGAACTGGGATCAGCGATTTGCGGAGCGGCTGGTTCAGGATTTCGGCCTGCCGATGCGCCGGAAAATCAAGCATCTTTCGCGGGGCATGGAATCGGCGGTGGGCATTGTCATTGGTCTGGCATCCCGTGCGCCGATCACCTTGTTCGACGAACCCTATCTTGGCCTGGATGCCGTCGGCCGGAACCTTTTTTACGAACGATTGCTGGAAGATTATACGGAACACCCTCGGACCGTCATCCTGTCGACGCACCTGATCGACGAGGTGAGTAAGCTGTTCGAGCAGGTCATGATCATTCACCAGGGGCAGCTCCTACTGAACGAGGAAGCTGAGCGGCTGCGTGAGTCGGCGTTTACCGTCAGCGGCAACAGCGAAGCGGTGGAACGATTTGTCGTCGGCAAGAGGGTGCTCCATACGGAGACCATCGGCTCAAACCGTATCGCTGCGGTTTACGGGTCTTGCACGGAAGAAGAGCGGCGCCAGGCGGCCGCAGCGGGAATGGAAGTGGGCCCCTTGCCTTTGCAGAAGCTGTTTATCTACTTGACGGAGAAAGGAGCGGACGCGCAGTGGGAAGTAAAATCAAGGCGATGATGCGGCTGCATTACATGGATACGATGCATTCTTTTGTCATCTTTTGGTCCATATTGATTGCGGTGTTTCTACTCTCCTGTTATCTGACATACCAGTTTTCGGACAGCAGAGTCATGTTTAGCGGCTGGTTTGCCGTGTACATTTACGCTTTGGTTGGCGGTGTGGTGACGGTGAATGGCACGCTGCCGGTTGCCCTTGGCTGGAGCGTGACGCGGCGGGATTATTATTTGGCCACGGTGATTCATTATGTGCTTGTGTCCTTTGCCCTTTCAGTCGTGTACGCCTTGCTGTACGGGATTGAGAAATGGTTTTTGTCGGTGAATCCGGATGTACATTTGCTATTCTATCAGATTCCTTGGATGGAGCGGCCATCCGTTTGGTTTTTGCTATGGTTTCATTTCATCGTCATCCTGGCCATTGTGTCTTGTGGCAATGTGGTCGGATGTCTGTACTATCGCTTTGGCAGATTGGGCCTCTTTGCTTCGTTTGCGATTGTGTTGCTCTTGACTGTCATGCTTCATCTGTTGGACGGCTGGAAGGCGCTTTTCCGGTGGTTGAGCAGAATCAACTCAGTGGAAGAGTTGACGCTATGGCTGATCCCGTTTGCGTTCGTCTGTCTTGTGGCGGGATGGCTGTTTCTCCGCAAGGCGCCGGCAAGAACGGCGGGGTAAATCCCTCCCATCCAGACGGTTTGATGTTTGTTGTGACGGCTGGCCACAAACCTGCCCGGTTGGGCGGGTTTTTTCATTTTTTTCCCGGATGGGTTTGTTCCAGAGGAGCTTCTTGGCAAGAAGGACCAATTATGATACTTTAAAAAGAAATATCAATTTATAAAATATTGGTGAAGGAGGTGTTGAGATGACGCTGCGCGCATCCCGGATCGAGTTGCCAGATGCCATTGCGGCCATTGAATATTATTACCAAATGGGATGGACGGATGGGCTCCCTGTGATTCCGCCCACCGAGGAGCGGGTTCAGGAGATGCTGGACATGGTGGATATGGCCCCCGACACGGTGATTGGCGCCATCCCGGAAAGAAACCGGGTGTTTACGGCGGAGTTGGTTGCCATCAACGCGGTGATGGCTGGGTGTCTGCCGGCCTATTTCCCGGTGGTGGTGGCAGCAGTTTCCGCCATGTGCGATCCCGCGTTTGGCCTGCATGGGCCGAGCGCCAGCACCCATGGGCCGGCCATCTTGATCATTGTGAATGGGCCGGTTGCCCAGGCGATCGGCATGAATGCGGGGCAGAACCTCTTTGGACCGGGAAACCGCGCCAATGCCACGATTGGCCGGGCCATCCGGCTGTTCCTCATCAATGCGGGCGGTTCACGTGAGTTTGATCGATCGACGCTGGGGCATCCGGGAAAATACACCTACTGCATTGCCGAGCGGGAGGATACGGCCTGGGAACCGCTCCACGTGCAACGGGGATACGATCGGGATGTCAGCACCGTAACGGTTTTTGCGGCGGAGGGGCCCAATCAGATCAATAACCACTTCGCGTTAAACGCTGAAAATATCCTGCGGACACTGGCCGACCGGATGTCCGGCCTTGGAACGTTCAACATGGGCGGCCAGGCGGAAATGGCGGTCGTACTTTGCCCTGAGCATTACCATACCTTACACGAACAAGGGTGGAACAAACGAACGGTGCAGGAATTTCTCTACGAACATGCCGCGCGTCCGCTCAGCGATCTGAAAAAAGGCGGATACCTCGAGCAGCCCGTCCAACCGGAAGACGAACATACACTCGTCAGGGCGGTGCAGTCACCAGAGGATATCCTTCTTCTGGTGGCAGGAGGAGACGCAGGGCGCTTTTCCGCGTGTATTCCCGGCTGGTTTGGAACGTCTATATCGCGTGCCGTGACCAAGGCGATCAGGGAAGCCACCTGCGGCACCTGAGGGTGGTGACAGGCCAATCGGCGATTGGCCAGAAATCAGAAATCGTTGGTTATGTAATTGGCTAAACCGACTTTTTCGGAAAGGAGATGGAACCTTGCGTTTCGTCGTGCTCAATCCGACCAGTGATCCGGTGGTTGAAAGGCGGAGCCGGCTGGCGGACCGGGTAGTCACGTTGGAAAACGGCATTCTGGGCATCATCGATAACCGGAAACACAACTCCGACACGGTGCTGGGTCGCCTGGCCCGGCGCCTGGCGGAAAGATATCAACTGAAAGAGATGGTCTCCGTGCGGAAACACTCCTTTTCGCATCCGTTGAACGCGGCGGAGGCGGATCAACTGGCGAAGTGTGATTTTGTGATTGCCGGAGTGGGTGACTGAGGGTCTTGCAGCTCGGGCAGTTTGCTCGACGGAATTGTCATGGAAAAGCGGAACATTCCAGCCGCCGTGATCATTACCAGACCTTTTGCCAGTTCGGCAAAGGCGATGGCTGTGGCGCACGGGGTGCCCGATTACCCGTTTGTCATGATCCCGCATCCGATTGCGGCGACAGATCGGAAGACGCTGTTTCAATGGGCGGATCAGGTGGTTGATGAGGTGGTTTCCATTTTGTGTAAAACAGATGCGAATGACAGTTTTCTTCAAAATGATCTAAAATGAATGCGTCGGCAATGAATACACCGGTTCTCCTCCGGGGCTAGTGATGGGTTTGAGGTGAGGGCATGTCAAAAGAACGATTGCTCCGGCTGTTGCGGTTGATCGATTTGATACAGGCGCGTCCGGGAATCAGTGCGCCGGATTTGGCGGAAGAGTGCGAAGTGAGCGAAAGGACCATCTACCGGGATCTGGAATTGTTGGCGGAGGCCGGTTTCCCGATAGTCAACGAGGGGTACGGAAAGGGATACCGGTTTATCGGCAGTTTTGCCATTTATCCGATGGATCTGACCGAAGAGGAAGCCATGGCTTTTTCGATGATTCCCGTTTGGCTGGAGCGTCTGGGAGAACAACTTTCTCCTGCCTGGCGGCGCGCCTATGAAAAGGTTTTGTCCGCCCATGCCAAGGAAAAGAAAAACGCGCTCACGTTCCTGGATCGCCTGCAAGAAGTGATACAGCTCGGGAAGCCGCATTATGCGCCTGAGACGCGCAACCTGTTTCCTGACATCTTCCGGGCGATTGTCAACCAGAAGACGATCGAGGCGCTGTACCATTCCCAAGGGCGCAATGAGACGCGCTGGCGGCGAATCGATCCCTATCAACTCCTGCCGCGGGAGTACCGGCTTTACCTCGTCGGGTTTTGCCATGACAATCAGGATTTTCGCACGTTTCGCCTCAGCCGTTTTCACGAAGTGAAGGTACTGGACGAATGCTTTGAGCGGCGGCCTTTCAACATTTACGAATACATGCGCGGGACATGGTCGATTGAAAGGGGCCAGGAAGAGATCAGGTTTGTGGTCCGATTTTCGCCGGAGGCGGCCCGCTATGTTCTGGAGGAGGAGTTGTTTCTCAAGCCGAAGTTTGAAGAGCAGGAAGATGGTTCGGTGTTGATGGAGGTGACGGTGAACAGCAGCGGAGAGTTTTTGCGCTGGTTGTACGGCTATGGGGAGGATGCGGAAATCCTGGAGCCGGCTGAATACCGGAGAAGGATGCGCGAGAAGCTGGAGCGTTGGCTAAAACGGTATGGGACGCATCCACAGTAATCGTTTCATAAAAAAGGTCAATATTCCGTCAGTCAATCGAACCGGGCCTGGTGTCCGGCTTTTTTATTCCGCGCATTTGGTGACAACCTGTTGTCAGGATGTCTGTGCTACAATGGCAGCGTCGAAAGAAATGGTTGTCTCGTATGGCTACAAGGGGGGACTTGCATGCATCTGGTTTTTGCGTATGGCACATTGCGCCGCCATGAGAGTAACGCGAGATTGCTGGCTGATGCGGAGCGGGTGGCGGAGCAGGCATGGGTCCATGGGACGCTTTACGATACAGGGTGCGGGTATCCGGCTTTGGTTTGCGACAGTAGCCCTGGCAACGTTCCCAAGAAAGTATACGGGGAATTAATCCGTGTGACGGATGAACAGTTGGCGGCACTGGATGAGCTGGAAGAGTACGAGGAGGGGAGTTCGGATAACCACTATGAGCGGGTGGTGGGTGTGGTCCATACCGACCGCGAGGATCTGGAGGCGTACCTCTATGTCTACCCGCCTGAGCGGGCCCATGGGCTTGCGCCGATTCGTTCCGGTGACTGGAAGTGCTATTTGCGGTTGCCGGACCCTGAGGAAGCTTCCGTGCAGTATGCCGATGAAAGGGAAGGGGAAGGCGACGGGAAACGATCCTGGTTGTACTTTGCCTACGGGTCCTGTATGGATGATCAACGCTTCAGGCAATGTGGTGTCCATGAGTGGTTTCAGGATGTGATCGGACGGGGTGTGTTGCGCGGCTATGAGATCGCTTTTACCCACAAGTCCGCTCAGGACGGCACGGGACGGGCCGATATTCTGGAGACGGGGGGTGTGGTTGAGGGAAGGGTTTACCGGATCGGCAGGAGAGCGCTTGCTTATTTGTATGCTCGGGAAGGGGTGCGGGAAGGCGCTTATCGTCCAACCTTTGTGGATGTGGAAGTGGATGGGCGAAAGCTTACTGATGTCCTGACCTTTACGGTGGTGGATAAGGCTACCGAAACTCCGCCGCCCGACTGGTATGCGGAGGAAATCCTGCGCGGCGCGTGGGGAGTTGTCAGCCCGGAGTATTATCAGTATTTAGTGGAAAAGATCGGTCGCCTGAAAAAGATTTTGAGGTAAAAATTTTTGGAAAACGGCGCGGATCAAGGTATAATGTGAATCATAGGCGGATCCGACTTCAGATTCATGAGACAAGGAAGTGTGTGCATGATGGACACGACCAACGCACAAGCGCAATCCCATTCGCCAGTCCGCGATGCGGCGACGGTCCTGCTCGTTCGTCCGGATGGCGGAAGCGGGTTTCAGGTGTATGCCATGCGCCGTTCGCCCAAACTCCGCTCCTTTGCCGGAGTATGGGCCTTTCCCGGCGGATCGGTGGATGAACAGGATCGCGTTCCGAAATGGCGAATCCTTCTGGCCCCTTTTGATGAGCGACAAGCCACCGAACAGACGGTGTATCGCGAGCGAACCATGCCGGCCATCGAAACGAGAGACTTCCGCAAGCGGCTCGGTCCATGGATTGAAAAGCGGATCGGGACCAAAATCCCGGATGATCCGATTCCGGATTCATCGCTGGATCCCGCGACCAACCTGGCCTCCTGGGTTACAGCGATTCGCGAGTTGTTTGAAGAGACAGGCACATTGCTCGTGGAAGGAAATTTACCGGATCCTATGTTGCTGCGGGAGATCCGGCAAAAGGTGATGAGCGGTGAAATCCGGTTCGGAGATTTCCTGGAAGAGCATGGCTTGCGTCCTGTTCCGGAGATGTTGAGGTATATGGGCCGCCTGCTCACGCCCTCCACGGAGAAACGCCGCTTTGATACGCGTTTTTTCCTGGCCCGCCTGCCGGAAGGGCAAGAGGTGGACAATATGCAGGGGTTGACGGGAGAAGCGGTGGAGGACGGCTGGTTCCGGCCGCAGGAGATTCTGGAGAACCGGGATGGCAGGTTTCCGATTATTCCGCCCACGCGCTACGCGCTGGAGATCATCGCTGCCTACCGTACACTGGATGAGTTGTGGGAGGCGTTTTGCCCCTCTACCACTTCCCTGTAACTGATCGGTGCTTCACCGCGGAACGGCCATCCACTTCGCCGGAGCAATTGGAGAGGAGTTTTTTGGCCGATCTGGATTTTGGCCTCTTCGGAAATGGGCAGCTCGGCAAATCGTTTCCAAGTTGATCCGATTGGCTCCATCGCCATGGCATAATCGCTGCCGAACAGGATCCGATCGGCGTACTTTTCCAGTAGCGGATACAATCTCCCGATGGTGCCGTCCTGGGCGGCGGAGTAGATGACGTTGGTTCCGTCGAGGTAGAGGTTTGGGAAGCGTTCCAGCCATTCGAATGCTTTATCCATTTCAGGGTAGAGCATGTGGGCCACGACAGTGATCAGCTGCGGATGATCCTCAAGAATCTTCTCCAGATCCTGGGTGATTCCCGACTGGCCGTAAAACGCGTCGTATCCGGTATGGGTGACAAATATCGCCCCTTTTTTTTCGACATAATCATAAACCGGTTCCAGGAGCGGATGTGAAAGCGCCAATCTCTGGGCGTACGGGTGGAGTTTCAAGCCAACGAAACGACGTCTCTCCAACGCCTCCTCGACAAAAGGAAGCGGGTCTCCGTCGTTGACGTGGACCGAGACAAAAGGGAAAGCCTCGGGTGTGCGGAGGGCAAACTGCGTCTGCCAGTTTAGGATTTCCAACGTCGTGCGCGGAAAAATGGGAAAGAAGAAATTGAAAAAATACCGGATTCCGGTGTTGCGGATCTGTTGCAGCAAGGTGTCTTCCGTTGTTTGTTCCGGTTCCAGGCCCATATCAAAGCCTGCTTTGATGGCCCAGCGGATGCCGCTTTTCATCCGCTTTTCCGACATGATGTGCAGATGGCCGTCAAACCACCACGTGTTCAAGATTGCTTTCCTCCTCTATTCACTTTCAGATGCTGGTTTTTAGTGACGATTCATTTTCTGAAATATAGTGACAGTATATCAAACTTTTGGACTTCATGCAGGGGATCCCAGTTCATCCATAGGAAATGCGGAGGTGGCACAAGGATGGATGCGCGTCTTGAGATTATCATCGGAGATATCACCAAGCAGGAAGTAGACGCCATTGTCAATGCGGCCAACAACACGTTGCTCGGCGGGGGAGGGGTGGATGGCGCGATTCACCGCGCCGCCGGGCCTGAGCTGCTGGAAGAATGCAGGAGGCTCAACGGCTGTCCGACCGGGGAGGCGAAGATTACCAAGGGATACCGTCTTCCGGCGAAATGGGTGATCCATACGGTTGGCCCGATATGGCAAGGCGGCAATGCAGGTGAGGATGACTTGCTGGCCCGTTGCTACCGCAGCTGCTTTGCCTATGTGGAGCCGTACGGGATCCGGAGTATGGCTTTCCCGTCCATCAGCACGGGGGCCTATCGTTTTCCGATTGAAAGGGCATCGCGGATTGCCCTGCGGGAGATCGGTGCATTCCTCCGGCAAAACCATACGCTGGAAAAAGTGGTTGTCGTCTGTTTTGACCAGCGGGTATACGACACATACCAGCAGAGCCTGCAGGAATTGGCATCCAAAGAGGAATAAGATCCTTGGTTGCTAAGGCCCTTCGTTGCTAAGGCCTTCTGGATGTTCAAACAGGCGCCTTCTTGATTGACAATTGACTTTACACCTGTATTTACAATATGATGAAAGTGTAAAGCAACGGATAGATGTTATGGAAAAAGGAGGGACTGTCAGATGTCCAGGAAGGCGCTGGTGGTCGTTGATTATAACAACGATTTTGTTCATTCCGATGGGGCGCTGACTTGCGGGTTGGCCGGCCAGCGGCTGGATCCGTTTATCTCCCGGCAGATTCGCCTCTTTCATGGTCGTGGAGATGCCGTGGTGATTGTTAATGACCAACATCAACCGGATGATGAAGAATTCGCCATCTGGCCGGTTCATTGTGTGCAGGGGACGTGGGGCAGTCAGCCTTATGGAGAAACCGCGGAGGTGATCGGGCAGTTGCGCGGAAAACCGGGGTTTTACGAACTGCCGAAAACCAAATATGACGCCTTTTACGAGACGGATTTGGATGCGATCTTGCGAAAAGAGGGAGTCCGGGAGGTGTACGTGGCCGGCGTATGCACCTCCATCTGTGTTTCGGCCACGGTACAAGGCGGATATTTTCGCGGATATCGGATGAAGGTTTTTCAGGACGGCGTGGCCGACTTGACAGAGGAAGCACATCATTTCATGCTCCGGCACATGGAGAACATCTACAAGGCAGAAGTGGTGTGATTTTTCACCGGCGAAGAATGTCAGCCAAGGCGCTTTCCAGGTCTGCGTATTGAAAGGAGTATCCTTGTTCCAAGGCGCGCTTTGGGATGGCCCGCTGGCCGGTGAGCAGGAGTTCTTCTGCCATTTCGCCCAAGAACAGCCGGAGCATCGGTGCGGGAGCTGGAAACAGAGACGGGCGGTGCATGAGGCGGCCAATGATACGGCTGAACTGGCGGTTGGTGACCGGCCGGGGAGCCGTGGCGTTATAGGGGCCATTCGCCTCCGGGTGTTCCAGCAGAAAGCGGATCAGGCCTATCTGATCCCGAAGGTGGATCCAGGACATCCATTGCTGCCCGTTACCCAGCGGCCCTCCAATCCACAGACGGAAGGGCAGAAGCATCCGCGGCAGCGCACCATGTTTCCCGTCCAAAACCAGGCCGGTGCGCAGAAGAATCACGCGCACACCAACTTGCTCAGCGGCACGAGCTTCCTGTTCCCATTCCTGGCATACTTGCGAGAGAAATCCCCGCCCAGGGCTATCCGTTTCAGTTACCTCTTCATCTCCACGTGGACCGTAGAATCCGATTGCGGAGCCGCTAATCAGCACACGCGGCGGGCGGTTTAACCGGGAAATCCCCTGCACCAGATTTCGCGTGCCAAGGATGCGGCTGTTTCGGATGGCTGCTTTGCGTGCGTGGTTCCACCTTCCCGCGGCGATAGAGGTTCCAGCAAGGTGGACGACCGCGTCCGCCCCGTCTAGTGCGGAAAGCCATTGATCTTCATCGGCCGGTTGAACATCGAGAGGCTTTCTCTCTGGATCGTTTGCCGCGTCACCCGGCCAGGCGGCCCACGTCGCTTTGTCGAGGAAAGGGTGTGCCAGGCGGGCTGAACGGGCCGGTTGGCGTGTAAGGATGACGACGTCATGGCCGTCGTCCAGCAGGGATTTGGCCAGATTGCTGCCGATGAAACCTGTCCCGCCCGTGATTACCACTTTCACCTTTTGTTCCACCTCCATGGAATCAGACCAACCTTTTGGTTTTCCACTGTTCAATGATGCCGCCCCGTACACACAGAAGATCCCTGAGGACATTTGATCGTTTTCTCTGATTTTACCATACAGTTACCATACCGAAGGAGAGGATTTGATGCAGAGATGATTGGTCCGCCTTTGTCTGCATGGTCTCCATCCAGGGAGTGCGGCAGCAAGATTTCGTCGGCGTGCTGTGGGTAACCGCTTGACATCTTTAACCTTTGCATGGTAATATTCCATACGGAAAATCGATCATCGATTAATCCTCCAGATATGGTTCGGTAGCTCAGTTGGTAGAGCAGAGGACTGAAAATCCTCGTGTCGGCGGTTCGATTCCGTCCCGAACCACCATGAAACCGAGCGGATGTAGTTCAATTGGTAGAGCATCAGCTTCCCAAGCTGAAAGTTGCGGGTTCGAGTCCCGTCATCCGCTCCATACATACGACGACAAAAGCCTTGGTACACAAGGCTTTTTTCTTTTTCCTAAAACCCGGTCATGCACCGGGGATTTTTTGTGGCCCAGGAGCGATAAAGAAAACAGAAAAAGCGTCTCAAAAAGAGACGCTAAGCTCACAAGAAGCGATGCTAAGCCAACAGGGTATGGAAACCTCCCCACCACAATCATTGTACCACAACCCCCTGTCGTGGTGGTGATCAGGGTTTTGGACGTTACCTCTGCTGTTTATATTTCTGCTTGTATTTGACGACCGGCCATTTTTCCTTCCGCAGTGCGTTCATCAACTCCGGTCCTGCATGCAAGTTGTCCTCTACCAGCTCCCGGGGAGTCAGTGCCATCCACTGGTTCAGCGACACGTCGGCAAAATGGTCACTTTTGAACATCTCCAAAAACCACAGGCTTTGGTCACCGGTGTTCTGGATGTAGTGCCCGAAGGCAAACGGTACGTATCCAACATCGCCAGCCCGGTAATTGAAAGTCCGGGCCTCGCCATTTGCCGCGAATACCGTCATACGCGCCGTGCCCGAGAGGTAATACTGCCACTCGTCGTTGTTCGGGTGCCAGTGCATTTCCCTCATTCCGCCCGGCTTGACTTCTACCAGCGCCGCCGCAATGGTAGTCGAAACGGGAAAGTTGGTGGAATCGACGATGCGCACTGTCCCGCCCGGCGTGACGATCGGCTCCTGCGCAAGCAGCCGGTGTGTGAAGCTCTTTGGCACCGTACCGTGGGGACTCGACACCTTCTGGCTTTCCAGCGGACCAGGCACCTTTGCTTGGAAAATGTATCGCTGTTTTGTCGGGATGTGGGCAAAGGCTCTTTCCGGCACGCCGAAATTTGCCGCCAGCACATCCTTCGGCGTGTGCGCGAACCAATCGGAGATGGAGAAGGTGTCAAGGTCGGAGAAGCTGCCGTCATCGAAGACGAGCAGAAACTCGCAGCCTTCTTCCAGCCCTTGAATCGAGTGCGGAATGCCGGAAGGAAAGTACCACAAATCGCCCATGCCGACATCGGCTATAAAGTTCTTTCCGTCCTGGTCGACCGCGGTGATGCGCGCACGCCCCCAAATCATGAAAGCCCACTCCGCTTGTTTATGCCAATGCAACTCACGCACACCGCCCGGCGTCAGATACATGTTCACCCCGGCCAGCGTGGTTGCGATTGGCAGCTCTCTCACCGTTATTTGCCGTGACCAACCGCCATGATTTAACTGCATATGGGTGTCGGAAAAAGAGAATTTCAAGTTGGGGATGGTTCCGGCATCGGTGGCCGGCGGAACCAGCGAGTCGGGATTCTCAAGGTCGCGCATCACGTCCCGAGGACCTAAATCGATCCCACCGGCGCCATCATCCCTGATAGGCATGGGTACATATATATACGGGTAATTCTCAGGATGTCTTTCCATGCAAACTTTCTCCTTTGATGATTTTAATCATCCTTTTCGACATACATTAGTCTATGACGCAAAATTCGCAAGCGTGTCGGAAGTCCATTTTACGGCAGAAATGCTGCCGTTGTATTGCGAAGATCATCCGCCCATGTCCGGAGCCCATTGTACAATCCCAGAATTTTGCAGCCCAAAACTTTCCACTATCATCACGAACATCAGTTTGCATATAATAAAAACAAACAAACGTTCGAGGTGATGTCATGATTCGTCAGCTTGAACACTATCGCCGCCGAGGATGTCGAGTGGAAGTGATCTATTTGGATCGCCATGGCCGATTCAGCCAACGCGAAGTCGTCATTTTATCTATTCGTGGTGGTCGTGTAAGAGTTTATTGTTATGCGAAGGACGGGATTAGGGAACTTATTGCAGAGAATATCCTGGCCATCATGCCTGCGAAGGGGATCGCATCATGACAGGCATATTCGACCGGGGCAGCAAGAAATGGGTGTCTCTCATGATCCCTGAACTTAGAGAAGGGTTGGAGCAATGGTTTAACGAGGAAGTAAAAGAGCGTCCAGAGATGGATGAGCAGCTGAGGGAAGAGCTTTCGTGGAGAATCCATCAAGCTTGGAAAACGGAACGGAAAGTGACGATCCGGTATTGGGGAGAGCATGGGGAACGGGAAGCGGTTGGCCGTATTGTCCGGTTTGAGATGGACGCGCTCAGGCTTGTCACTGACGATGGAAAAATACATATTGATGTTGAGAAGATTCTCGATGTTATTGAATCCTAATCAACGAATCCCAATCGGTTCGGCGTAATGGTTTGGGGTTAGTCCGAAGGTGACCAACTCCCGTGCCATCAAACGGGTACAAGAGTGGTTTAGGTTGTTTGTTGTCCTGTCAACCTCTGGATTTTCCCGACCCGATGTGGTACCTTTGAGTTGTGCGTATGCTGCGTCGTCCATGATGCTTTGCCAACGACATAAACAAAAGCGATGAACAGAACACAGGCGTGGTTTTGATGGTACCAGAGAGGGCGGGGAGCTGGGAACGCCTACCTATAGAAGCTGCGTCTACCGTCTGGGAGTTGCTGCCGGGAAAACGAGAGTATCGGCAGCCGGTCAAGGCGTCCGTTATGCGCAAATGAGGACACAGGCCTGTCTAAATAAAAGTTTGGCCTGCTGTTGAAAAAGGGTGGAACCACGGCATACGTCCGTCCCTTGTTGGGATGGGCGTGTTTTTATTGAAATGATCGTGCATTGAACGTGTAAAGGAGTGAGCAGAGATGTCGATGGTCAAGGTGACCTTGCCGGATGGCAGTGTCCGGGAGTATGCTTCAGGGACGACCCTGGAAGAGATCGCCGGTTCGATTTCCCGAAGTTTGCAAAAAGCGGCAGTCGCCGGCAAAATCGACGGCCGGCTGGTGGATCTGTACACGCCTTTGGAACAGGATGCGCGCGTGGAGATTGTGACGCTGGAACACCCTGAAGGGCTGGAAGTGTACCGTCACACCTGCACGCATGTGATGGCGCAGGCGGTAAAGCGGTTATATCCAGGGACCCACCTGGGCGTAGGGCCGGTCATTGAGGACGGCTTTTACTATGACATGGAGATTCCAGTGTCCCTGACGCCGGAAGATTTGGAGAAGATCGAGGCGGAGATGAAGAAGATCGTCGAGGAAAACCTGCCGATTCGCCGGCATGTGGTATCCCGTGAAGAAGCGATCCGGATCTATGAAAAGGAAGGCGATCCGCTGAAATTGGAGCTGATCCGGGAATTGCCGGAAGAGGAGACAATTACCATTTATGAGCAGGGAGAGTTTTTTGATCTGTGTCGTGGTCCGCATTTGCCTTCCACGGGCAGGCTGAAGGCTTTCAAGCTGCTCAGTGTGGCGGGGGCTTATTGGCGGGGTGACTCCAAGCGCCAGATGTTGCAGCGGATCTACGGCACCGCTTTTGCGAAGCCTTCCCAGCTGGAAGAGCACCTGAAGCGCCTGGAAGAGGCCAAGGAGCGGGATCACCGGAAACTGGGCCGGGAGCTGCAGATCTTTACCTTTGCCAAGGAGGTGGGCCAGGGGCTGCCCATCTGGCTGCCGAACGGGGCGACGGTCCGCCGGATTGTGGAGCGGTACATCGTCGATCTGGAGGAGAGGCTTGGTTACCAGCACGTGTATACCCCTCACCTGGCCAATGTAGAGCTCTATAAGATTTCCGGCCACTGGGAACATTATCACGAAAATATGTACCCGACCATGCAGCTGGACAATGAAGAACTGGTGCTTAGGCCGATGAATTGTCCCCACCACATGATGATCTACAAACATGAATTGCGCAGCTACCGTCATTTGCCGATTCGGATCGCCGAGCTGGGGACGATGCACCGTTATGAAATGTCAGGGGCGCTGACCGGATTGCACCGGGTGCGTTCGATGACGCTCAATGATGCGCATATCTTCTGCCGGCCGGATCAGATCAAGGATGAATTTACACGGGTGGTCCGGCTGATCCAGCAGGTGTATGACGACTTTGGCATCCGTGACTTCTGGTTCCGTCTTTCTTACCGCGATCCGCAAGACAAGGAAAAATATGTGCAAAATGACGCGATGTGGGAGATGGCGCAGCGGATGCTGCGGGAGTCGATGGATGAGCTGGGCCTCGAATATGTGGAGGCAGAAGGGGAGGCAGCCTTTTACGGGCCGAAGCTGGACGTGCAGGTGAGGACGGCGCTGGGCAAGGATGAGACATTGTCCACGGTGCAGCTCGATTTCCACAATCCGGAGCGGTTTGGGCTGGAGTATATTGGTGAGGATGGCAAGCCGCACCGTCCGGTCGTAATTCACCGGGGAATTGTCGGGACGATGGAGCGATTTGTCGCTTTTCTGCTGGAGTATTATTTCGGCGCTTTTCCTCTCTGGCTTGCGCCGGTGCAAGCGCGGATTGTCCCGGTGTCTGACGCTTACCTGGGGTATGCCCGCCGACTGATGGAGCGGTTCCGGGAGGAAGGCCTGCGGGTAGAAGTGGATGAGCGCAACGAGAAATTGGGGTACAAGATCCGTGAGGCCACGTTGCAAAAAATTCCGTACGTGCTGGTGGTCGGCGAACGGGAGGAGAAGGAAGGTCTCGTGGCCGTCCGCCGTTATAAAATCGGAGATCAGGGTGCCATGCCGGTGGATCAATGGTTGGCCAGCGCCAAAGAGGAAATCGTGCAGAAGAAAGTTGCCCCGAATTGACAATCCCCGCGTGAACCGATAAGATTCAGATGAGATGATAGCATTCGGATGAGAACATGAATAATCCATACACGCGATGAAGAGGAATAGTAGACCGACTTCCAGAGAGTTCTCCCCCGGCTGAAAGGAGGACAACCGGTCGAACCCGCCTCTTGAGCGGACTGCGAT
This sequence comes from Bacillus thermozeamaize, assembly GCA_002159075.1. Classification (NCBI taxonomy): domain Bacteria; kingdom Bacillati; phylum Bacillota; class Bacilli; order Caryophanales; family Bacillaceae; genus Bacillus; species Bacillus thermozeamaize. The sequence continues at coordinate 17,603 of LZRT01000080.1, read as the reverse complement.
GAGCAGGTTCAGGCGTTCCTGTTATCAACATGTGAGTGGACCAGCGATCTGGCATGGTCAACCCAGGTGGTACCGCGGAAGAGCCTCTTTCGTCCTCAGGGATGGGAGAGGCTTTTGTATTGGACAGAGGATTTTGCATAATGGGGTGGAATGGACGTGGCTGTGGTAGTCGTGAAAGTAGGAAGCAGTTCCTTGAGCAATCCGTCTGGGGGGCTGGATCGGGACAAATTGCAACATATCGTCGATGAACTGGCCGGATTATACCGGGATGGGGTGTCGTTGCTCCTGGTTTCTTCCGGGGCCGTGGCGGCCGGTTTCAACAAGTTGGGGTTTCGCCGGCGTCCCCGTTCCATTGCGGCGCGTCAAGCGGCTGCCGCAGTGGGGCAAGGCATCCTGATCGAAGAGTATACGCACCGGCTGCAGCAGCATGGGATTACTGCCGCGCAGATCTTGCTGAACCGGAGCGACTTTTCCGACCGCACGCGGTATGTGAACGCCTTTAATACGCTGATGCTATTGCTCCGAAAGAGGATCTTGCCGATTATCAATGAAAACGATACAGTCAGTGTAGACGAGTTGACATTCGGCGATAACGATCGCCTTTCTGCGCTGGTGGCAGGAATGGTCAAGGCGGATTTGCTGATCCTGCTTTCTGATGTGGATGGGCTGTATGACGCCAACCCCCACGAAGTGCGCGAAGCGAAACTGATTAGCGATGTGCCGCACATCACACCGGAAATCGAACGGATGGCCGGAGATGCAGGGAGTCCGTTTGGAACCGGCGGGATGCGTTCCAAGGTGGAAGCGGCCAAAATCGCCACCGCCTCAGGCGTGCCGGTTTTTTTGGGCCGTGCAGACCGGCCCGGAATCGTGCGCGATGCGTATCACGGCCGGGCCAGGGGCACCTATTTTAGCGCCTCAGGTGAGCCGTTGCCGAATCGCAAGCAATGGCTTCGCTTTATGACACAAGAGGCAGGGAAGCTTGGCGTGGATGACGGTGCGGCCAAAGCACTGTTGTCCCAAGGGAAGAGCTTGTTGGCTTCCGGGATCCGCACGGTATCCGGGGAATTTGCAGCTGGTGAGGTGGTGCTGATCACGTACCGGGGCGAGCCAATCGGCAAAGGGATTACACGCTACTCCAGCCAACAGCTGGAACAGCTCAAGGGTAAGCGTTCCGAAGAGATCGAAGCGCAGCTGAACATGCCTGCCGAACCGGTCATTCACCGGGATCAGCTGGTGCTGTTGGTGGAGAAGGAAAGTGTCCAAAGGTCATGATGAGCAATGAATGGAGGGAGAAATGATGAGAGAGGAATTGATCCGCCAGGCAGAGCGCCTGCGGAGCGCATCCCGGCAGTTGGCCAAATACACGACGGAGCAGAAAAATCAGGCGCTTCATGCCATGGCTGCGATGCTGGAGAACCGTCAACAGGAGATCCTGGCGGCCAATGCGGAGGATCTCGAGCGTGGAGAGGCTTCCGGCATGGCCAAAAGCCTGATGGATCGACTGCGGCTGACACCGGAGAGGATACGGGCGATGGCCGAGGGTTTGCGCCAGATTGCCGCTTTGCCGGATCCGGTGGGGGCGGTGCTTGCGGAATGGGAGCGTCCCAACGGAATGCGGCTGCAAAAGGTGGCCGTTCCTTTGGGTGTCATCGGGATGATCTACGAATCGCGGCCCAATGTCACGGTCGACGCGGCGGGCCTTTGTTTGAAGACCGGCAATGCGGTGATGTTGCGAGGAGGAAGTGACGCAGTGTCCTCCAACCGCCGGCTGGTCGCCATCTTGCAGGAAGGATTGCGCCAGGCAGGGGTAACACCGGATGCGGTGCAACTGGTTGAATCGACGGATCGGCAAGTGGTGCAGGAGATGTTGCAGTTGCGGGGGTATCTGGATGTGGTGATTCCCCGTGGCGGTGCAGGTTTGATCCAGCGGGTGGTGAACGAGTCGAAAGTGCCGGTCATCGAGACCGGCGTTGGCAATTGCCACCTCTATGTCGCCCGCTCGGCCGTGCCAGAGATGGCCATTTCGCTCGCCGTCAATGCCAAGACGCAACGCCCGAGCGTCTGCAACGCCATCGAAACCTTGCTTGTCGACCGCGAATGGGCCGCCTCACACCTTCCCCAGCTGGCGGCGAAGTTAGAGGAGAAAGGTGTGTTGTTGAAGGGTTGCCCGGTTGCCCGCCAGCTGGTGCCATCGATGCTTGAGGCGACGGAGGAAGACTGGGCGACGGAGTATCTGGACTTGATCCTGGCTGTCAAGGTCGTGGAAAGCCTGGATGAAGCGATCGCACATATCAACCGGTATGGCACGAATCATTCGGAGGGGATTGTCACCTCTGATGCCGGAGAAGCAGAGCGCTTTTTAAACGAGGTGGATGCTGCCGTCGTCTATCACAACGTCTCGACGCGATTCAGCGACGGGTTTGAATTTGGTTTTGGCGCGGAAATCGGGATCAGCACGCAGAAATTGCATGCGCGCGGGCCGATGGGACTGGAAGCCTTGACCACATACAAATATGTGGTGCGGGGCGATGGACAGATTCGGCAGTAGGACAGGTGACCTCGGACTACGACACAAAGGGGGGAGTTGGATGTGAATGAAACGATAGGCTTTTTAGGCGCCGGCTCAATGGCCGAGGCGATGATCGCTGGGTTGCTGAAAAACAAGGTATACTTGCCGGAGTCGATCATCGTGACCAACCGCAGCAACCGCGACCGCTTGAAGCACTTGACAGAGCGTTACGGCGTCCGGATCGAGACAGACAGAGAGGCTTTTTTGAAGCAATGCAGTCATTTGGTCCTGGCAATGAAACCAAAAGATATGCCGGAAGCCATCGCGGCGATCCGGCAACATCTGAGTCCGAGCCAGACGCTGCTGTCAGTTGCCGCCGGCATATCCACGGCCTGGCTGGAGGAACAAAGCGGCTTGTCCATTCCTGTGATCCGCGCGATGCCAAACACGTCAGCTGCCGTAGGTTATTCCGCGACGGCCGCCTGCTTGGGACGTTATGCCGGAGAAAGCCAGAAGCGCTGGACAGAAAAAATATTCCATGCCATGGGCCAGCTGGTGTGGGTCGAGGAGTGGCAAATGGATGTGGTGACGGGTGTGGCTGGCAGTGGCCCGGCCTATTTTTATGCGATGGTCGAGACCCTGGAAAAGGCCGGGATGGAGTTGGGCTTGTCCCCTGAGATAGCCCGTCAGTTAAGCCGGCAAACCTTTATTGGTGCAGCCAGGATGTTGGAAGAAAGCGGTGAGCGGCCAGAGGCGCTCCGGGAACGGGTGACTTCGCCTGGCGGCACGACGATGGCCGGTTTGGCCCGTCTTGCCGAATGCGGTTTCCACGAAGCTTTGCGGGAGGCAGTCAAGGCGGCTGTTTCCCGTTCGCGAGAGTTGGGTATCTGAACATGAACAGGAGCCAATCCAGAGCTCCTGTTTTTTATTTTCGTTTTCTTATGCTTCGACAAAATGACGGATTTTTTTCGGCTCAAGCGGATGCAAAATCCCTCAATTGTGGGGATTGTTTGCAGAATGGCATGATTTTATAATTCGTCGTAGGAAACAAAAGATAAAATATTGTATGAAAAGTACAATTTGCATTTGTGACAGCAGCGTGGCACCGATGACAGCAATGACAGACAGTAACATCAGCTTTTAGCGAAATGGAGGTGATGTCAGGGAAGGATTGAGTGGTAAATACGCTTGTAGTGATTCACTCGGTCTAGAAGAAAATTGTACTGGAGCGAGGTCAGCGATTTAGATCAAAAAGTAAGCGTTTTAAAAAATGAAATCAAGAAAGGGGTCAAAAGATGGGAGTTTTGCACATTGATCGGAAACGATTTTTGATCATGGGGGGTGTGGGTTACGCAGCGCTGATTGCTCTCTTGGCTGCCCTGCTTCTGACCGGCACTGTCTTTGCGGCTTTTCCAGTGGCTGGGATCGGCGGTTTCGTCATTGCGGCCGACAAAATTGTCGGTGATGGATTCAAACTTTATCCGTCGCTCGGAGAAACATCGGAAAAACCGTCCTGGCCGCAAGCCGCGGTCGACTTGAGTAGTGCGACCATCAGTGGATTGAATCTTTCGAAAGATCTGGATGTATCGGGGGCTCTGGGAAACTATGGGATTCATAAAGTCCTTGTCGAAATTACGGCCACCCAGGATGTTGTGGGTCAAGGACTGAAATTGCGTATCTCCGGTCTGGCTGCTGATCGTGCGGAATTTGATACATTGGATGTAAAAGAAAAACACAGTGACAACCCGTTAAACAAATTGGGCATGGAAGCTCCGAAATTGACACTGACCAAGGCCGAATTGAATACCCACAGCCTGGTGGCCCAGTCCATCGCTATTCCAGGGATGAAGTTAAAAATCAAGGCCTATGACGCCAATGGAAAATTGATTGGCGGAGATTTTTAAGTTCTGCTCTTTTATTCATCTAATGGATCGGAGATTCGACCCATGACAGCGTTTGCCAGCGTATGTCCGGCCGTCATGGGTCTTCGATTCTTTGTTATGAAAGTGATTACAGGTTGGAGTTTTCGTCCTGAGGGGGACTGCCCGTGTTGCGAAGTGTTGGCACATATGTGCAGATGGGGTTGTCTGGTCTGTTGATTGGCAGTTTTTTGGGCGGCATCATCTTGCGAAGCTCATTGCAAGGAACCGGTATTTATGCTTTGGCAGGTCTTCTCTTGTCAGGTGGTTTGTTGGCTTGGCTGGGGCAGCGCTACGAGCGCTTTCGCAGGGCGATTCACGCCGGGGTGGCGGGAATTCTCCCTGGCATATTGCTTGGCGGGCATTTGTATGCCTGGATTGGCTTCTTTCATCTTGGGATCTTCCTGGGTGCCCTGTGGGGTGTGGTTTGGTTTGCGGCAGGTTGGGCTTTTGTCATTTCCCGTCTTCAAAAGGCTCGGTGGTATGTTGCGTACCGGGGTGAAATGAGCGTCTTTTTCCTTTTGAGTTTGCTTGGCGCTTGGCTTGGATTTGAATTGGCAGCTGCAATCACCGAAAAAGGAACATGGTTGCAAGGTGTTCTATATTTTACGCTGCCTTTTCTCGTTGCCGGATTTTTTGCGTTGTTGCCCGGAATCATTTTTTCCCGTAACCACAACCGCCCGCTGTTTGCAAGTTTACTCGGCATCTTGAGCGGCGGCTTGGTGTTGTGGGTGGGAATCAACGTGGCGCCATTGCTGTTCCTTCCCGGCAGCGGCTTGATGTGGGCCGGCATGGTCATTGGCGCGCTGATGCTGGTGGTTTCGGTGCTTCCACTTATTTATCCCAAGTTTTCTCTGGTGCTCGGCGGACTCTTGATCTTTTTTTCCATTTTGTCCTTTGTAGGTGCCACCGGAGGGTTGGTTGTCGGGGGGTTGCTGGGAATTTTGTCAGGCAGCCTGATTGCTTCCTGGCAAGGTGCCGCCGGCCAGCAGCAGAAAGCCCAGGAGGTGGATGAGAGCAAAGAGAAACAGGCTGAGGAGAAGGTTGGTGACGGCGAGGCGATAGGTGAAGTGGCAGCATCCCAGGAGGCGGATTCTCCGGAGTTAGATGCCCAAAGGGCGACGGAGAAGTAACGGCTTATCAGGTTTATCTTCTGGAGGACACGGGATGCAGGAGCAGTTTGGACGGGGAGGGGGACATGTGAAGAAACGGAGCTGCACAAAGCGTTGGCATTTTTCCTATGGAACGAGATGTTTGTTTAGTGGTATCGCGCTGATGACGCTCATCTTCTCTGGAGCTCTAACGGTTTCCGGGGGGATTTACGCCGTCCCTGTATTTGCCAATCAAGTTTCACCTGCCCGATCAGCGGAGAATGACACAGTGGGAACAGCGCAAGAAGAACAAACTCCGAGCGATGGTAGCGATAATCCAGATAACGGTTCAGGAGGCTCTCCCACTCCTGACGAACAGGACAATCCGGATGGAGACCTGCCTCCCAACGAGGGTGACACACCTGCCAATGAAGGTGACACACCTGCCCATGAAGGTGACACGCCCCCCAGCCAGGGTGATACACCTCCCAATGAGGGTAACACACCTCCTGATGAGGAGCAGGATGACGAAAAGGCGCCGGAGCATGAGTTGCCGAAACTTCATTTTGCGCCCGGGCCGTTTCCAAAGGAACCTCAGGTGGGAGGGTTCGTGATCGAGGTGAATTCACTCCAAGGATATAACTTGACAATGGGTAAGGTGAATGGCGAAACCTCGGAAAAAGGGTCTGAGCCGCAGGCCAAGATCGGCCTTGAAAATGTGACCCTGCGGGGGTTGAACCTCTACAAAAACTTGACGACATCGGACGGCACCCGGTTTCACATTCAGATTACGACAAGGAACCCGTCAGATGAAGTGAAAATTACCGGCACAACGCCATTCTATCGTGACCTTGAAACGCAGGTTTCCGAGTTGTATGCGAAAGAAATGACGGCAAGGGTGTTAGGTTTTCTTCCCATAACATTGCGTGATTTCTGGGACACGGAACCTGAGAAAAATCTGTTGATCTTTCTGGGATCTTTGCTTGATTTGGGAGCCAGGCTTGATGCTGAACAGTTGAAGCTGAACACCCATCGTCTACAAGCAAAAAAAATTGTCATTCCCAATCTGGTGTTAACCGTTGGGGAAGGGCATCTTTCATCGCGCGTTCAATGAATGATGATCATGATTTTTCATTTGGAGGAGGAATCTCTGTGGCAGGGTTTCAGACATCGCAAGAAGTATATGAAGTTTTTGGCGGTTTTTGCGAGAAGAATAAGCACAGTGTGCCGGCCAAAGCGATTCTTGCCGCGTACAAGGAATCTGCTTCCGAGGATCATGACGCGATTGTCCAATTTGTCTATCGTCGTCCAGATGCCGTCATTACCTGGATTGTAGGGGAAGACGGCGGAATCGAGTCAGTGTATGGCGAGACGGATCTGAAGCCAGAGATGATTTTTGAAATGGATGCGGAGGTGGCCAACCGGTTCTGGCAAGGCAAGCTGGACCTGACACAAGCGATGGCTACGCAGCAAATCAAGGCGAGCGGCATGTTCATGAAGGCGTTGCAAGTGATGCCGCATTTGGCTTCCTTCTATCCGCGCTATAAGGAACATCTGAAAGCCATTGGCCGGGAGGATTTGATCGAGGCTTGATTTGAGCAAAGGATGGGCGAAGGAAGGAGGGAGTGGTCATGGCGGTTGTGCTGGAGAAGGAACAGGAAGCGATCATATCCGCCCAGCAACTGAAAGAGATACGCCAGGAGATTGAGCGCCAGAAGCGGGCCATCCATCCCCGTTCCAGGCAGCGGAAGATTTTCGCGGTGATTGCAAAGCATGGCTTGGGATACTTTTTTCGGCAGAACAGCCTCGTTTCATTGTTTTCCAAAAAAAAGCGGAATCAAACGGAAGAGGAAAATTTGCGCCAGTTGGGGATGAAGTTACGGGAGGCGTTTGAAGAACTGGGCCCTACCTTTATCAAGTTGGGGCAAGTTCTGGTAACGCGACAGGACATTCTTCCCGAACCGGTCACCCGTGAGCTGGAAAAATTGTTGGATGAGGTGCCGCCTCTCCCGTTTGGCTACTTGCAGCTTATGTTGGAAGAAGAGCTTCCAGACGGGCTGCAAACATTTGAATGGATCGATCCCCGGCCATTAGGCTCCGCTTCGTTGGCGCAAGTCTACCGTGCCAAGATGAAAAGCGGCCAGGACGTGGCCGTGAAAGTGGTTCGTCCGACTGTGGAGAAGTTGTTTCAAACCGACATCGTGGTGATCAAGAAATTGGTGAAGCGGCTGAACGCCCTTTTGCCTGAAGAACTGCGGGCCTCTTTGGACTTGACGGGCTTGGTCGAGGATTATTATTCCAGTTCACTTAAAGAGTTGGACATGCGGGCCGAGGCACGGACGATGAACGAACATCGCCAATATGAAAACGATTTCGAGTGGATTCGCGTTCCGGAAGTTTACCTTGCTACCAAGCATGTTCTCGTGATGGAATTTATCGATGGCTGGACGATTAAAGAATTTCCTGTGGATTTTTACACTTTTGAGGAACGCTTGAAAGTGATGCTGGACCTGGCGCATTATTACATTCTCTCGATGGCCAACGGCCATTACCACGCCGATGCGCACGGCAGCAATATCCTGATCGATCGCAAGACGCGCAAGGCGGTGGTCATTGATTGGGGCATGACCGGGAAAATGGATGTGCTTCACGCGCAGGCCATTTTCCGGATGTTGATGCATATTCGATTAAACCAGGCGGAAGATGCGACGGAATGTGCGATGGACATCATCGAACCGACCATTTATACCGATCCGGTGAAACTGCGGGATCAGTTGCGCTCGATGATGATTCATTATGTCAACAGCGAGCAGGGGGATATGAAATACAACTGGGGGGCCTTGGTGCTTAACCTGATTCGCATCGGTGTGGCCAACTATTGCAAGATTCCGAACGGACTGGCCCTTTGGGCCAAGGGGTTTTCCGCGACGGAAGGAACGGCCCGCTGGCTGTGCCCTGAAATCAGTTACCATACGGTGGTGGAGAGCGCCGATGTCCAGGTCATGGAGTCGATTTTGGAAAAGCGCTTCAACTACCGCTCAAATGCCAGCCTCGTCCAAGAAACAGGAAAGCTGCTTGGGACGCTCCCCCGGAGGCTCAACAAATTTCTTGAACATTTGTTCTGGAATGAGATGGGTCTCAATATCCGGATTCAGATGGATGCGACCACCCGCAACACGCTGCTGACCATTTTTAACCGTGTTTCTCTGGCCATTTTTGTCTCCAGCATCCTGATCAGTTTCAGTCTGCTGTATCGTTCAGGAGTGTTGGTGGGATTGCCTGGTGCATTCCAAGTTGTGCTGGTTGTGGTATTGCTGCTTGCGGCAGGGGTTGCAGTCGTACGCTCCTGGTGGCGGAAGAAACAACGATCGTTGTTTTGACGATTTTGAGTCAGGAGGGATAGGATGGCGAACGAGCAGGATATCCTGACAAATGAACAAGAAAGCCCGACGATGAGAGAACGGATTGAAGCCTTTTATCGCCAGAGTGGCGGGCCGAACAATCCCGACATTCAGCGGATCATCGAAGAGCACCTTTTGTACGGCAAGGATCATGGCGTGCGCGGAAAACGGGAGACGATCAGGGATGCTTTCAGGCGGGTGATCAGCAATGATCCTTCCAACAAATTGGTTTATGAGTGGATTACACAGTTTCGAGCCAGTTTGAACGATCACTGGGAGGAACTGGTTCATCGCCAGGATGGTCAGACGGAGCGGATGATGCGTGAGTTTGCCCAAGTCGTCAATAAGCGCCTGGCAGAACAAGACCGACGCCTTGCACAACTGGAAGCTAAACTGGATCAAATTCTGCAACAATTAGACGGCAATTCCGATGCGTCGAAAATCAAACATCTAAAGATTTGAGAAAGGGGTGCTGCCATGGATCCGCTTTTTTTGGATGACAAGGAGATGATGTACGAGGCGGAAGGCGCATTGGATGAGATGAGGAGGTGGATGTCGCAGTGGACGAGGCGGCTGGCCGAGATTGAGATGTTTTTGGAAGGGTTGACATTGGAAGAAAAGTCGGCCTATGCCCAACTGTTCTCCCAATTGTACGGTTGCGAATGGCTTGGTGCCCAGACGTATGCGGCACTGGCGGCGGTTCCTTCGGAAGCCAAATATAGCGATGATGAACAGGCTTACTGGTTGCACCGGGCAGGGGAAAAGTTGAAGCGTTCCCGTCTGCTCAAGGAAATCATCGAAATGGAGCAACCGCCGGCTGAATTCCATCCGCAATTGGTCCAGTTTGGCAATGATGTGAGAAATGAAGGCGTTTTGGGGAAGTGCCTGGCCGTTCCCTTTTTTCTGGATAGTGTCGTTTTGCCGGCGATTTATGAACGGGTGGCTGAGACGACATCGATTTCGCTGTTTCGGGAGACCATCCGGCAATTTTTGGAGGAGGAAAATCGGTCGTTGGAGCCGGTGATTCCTTTTCTGAAGGAACGGATTCAACAAGCCCCCGGGGAAGAGAGGCAAAAGGGACGGATGCTCTTTGACCGCTGGTTGCCACAGTTGGATCAGGTGATCAGCGCGCAGCGGGATGCGGCAGCTTACGTCGGCATGGACGTGGATGACATCAAGGCGAAAGTGCTGCAAGCGTTTCAAAAGATGTCGCGGAAAATCCGGCTCATTTAGCTTTTGGAATAGCTTTTGGAAAACAGCTGCATCGTGGGACATGCAGCTGTTTTTGCGTGTTTCATCAACGCTGCGCGGAAGTGTAGCCGCTTTCTTTTTGTGCTTTTTCGGCGAAACAGTGAATTTTGTCATCAATTCAGTTATTATAGCAATATCAAGCGAAAAAAATATATCTCAAACAGTGAAAAAATAAACCCAACAACAATAAAGATAAGGGGGGATTGAATGTTTGTCACGAGGATTCGTCCACGTGTATCCGAGACAGATGGCGTCGGTCACATCAATAACACGACCATTCCGATTTGGTTTGAAGCAGGACGTGATGAAATTTTTCGTTTATTTACACCTGACCTGTCTTTTCGGAATTGGAAATTGGTCCTGGTTAACATGAACATCGATTTTGTGAAAGAAACCTTCTACGGCCGGGAGGTGGAGGTGCGAACCTGGATCAAGAAGATTGGCAATACAAGTTTGCAATTGGCGGAGGAGTTATTTCAAGACAATGTGTTGCGGGCACGGGGAGAATGCACGTACGTCCACTACAATTTTGCGGATAAGAAACCGGAACCAATTCCGCCGCACATTCGGAAACAACTGGAGCAGCATCTTCGCTGATCGGATCTCGGATATACTTGGTCGAACCTTACATAACCGCTCAAAGGATACCCACTTCAAAAATTGAGGATATTGTCATCTCGTAAAGGAGGCACTGCCAGATGAAAATTCGCGCCGCCGTTCTGCATGAAATGAATCTTCCGGCTCCTTACAAGGACAGTCAGCCGCTTCGCATTGAGACGCTTGATCTTGACCCGCCCCAAATGGGTGAAGTGCTCATTCGCATTCGTGCCACCGGGCTGTGCCACTCGGATTTGTCGGTCATCAACGGCAGCCGGCCCCGGCCGGTGCCGATGGCGCTTGGTCATGAAGCTGCGGGTGAGGTCGTGGAAGTAGGTCCTGGCGTGACCGACCTCCGGCCTGGCGATCATGTCGTCTGCGCCTTTGTTCCCAGTTGCGGACACTGCTTGCCCTGCCGGGAAGGACGGCCGGCCCTCTGTGAGCCAGGCGCTGCCGCTAACGGAGCAGGAACGCTGTTGTCGGGAGAGAGAAGGCTGCATAAAGATGGAGCGGACATCCACCACCATCTAGGGATCTCGGGATTTGCGGAATATGCGGTTGTGGCAAGGAACTCCCTGGTGAAGGTGGATCCGGACGTGCCGTTTGAAGAGGTTGCCCTCTTCGGCTGTGCCGTCATGACCGGAGTTGGTGCAGTGGTGAACACGGCCCGCGTGCCGGTGGGCAGCACGGTAGCTGTCGTCGGCCTTGGAGGCGTCGGCCTGAGCGCCATTCTCGGCGCTCGGGTTGCTGGGGCAAGGCGCATCATTGCCGTGGACGTAAATCCTGCAAAGCTCAAAACGGCACTGGAACTGGGGGCGACCGACGCATTTGACGCGCGTGATCCTGAGGTAACGCAACAAATCAGGGAAGCCACCGAGGGCGGGGTGGAGTACGCGTTTGAAACCGCCGGTGTCGTGCCGGCCATGCAAACGGCAATCGCCATCACGCGTCGTGGGGGTACAACCGTCACGGCGGGACTGCCCCATCCCGATCATCATCTTTCTTTCCCGCAGCTCTTGCTTGCAGCCGAAGAGCGGACGATCAAGGGATCTTATGTTGGAAGCTGTGTTCCAGCACGGGATATACCTCGTTTTATCGAGCTCTACAAGCAGGGCCGCCTGCCGGTAAACAGGCTGCTGACTGACCGCTTGCGCCTGGAAGACATCAATGAAGGCTTTGACCGGCTGGATCGCGGAGAAGTATCGCGGCTCGTTGTTACAATGTGAGGATGTCGTTTCGCGCTCCTGTGACAATCATTGGTAACATTAAAAGGTATCGCACCGGTTTGATGGACCCGAGGTTGAACCGGCATGAAGCTGAAGGCTTAAGGCAAGCCATCCGGTCGAATGGATATAAGGCTTGCCTTTCTATTTCCAGTATCTTCCGATATTCGGGATCAAGGACCTCATGTGCATAAATGTGGTTTCGTAGATTAGCCGAGTGATCGGGGCATTGACACGGGAGAAGGTACAGATTATGATAAAACTGTTTTAGGCGCAAGTGACTGAACGTCCAGTCAGTAGATCGGGGAGGGACCACATGTGTCAATGACGCGAGGTAAACGTTGGATATTGATCGGGGTTGTTGCCATCCTGGCGATGTTCCCTTTATATGGATGCGGACAAAAGAAGGAGACTGCACAACAAGAAGAACAGATACGGTCGGTGACCACAGAACAAGCGCAAGAAGGCTACCTGGAAGAGACCGTACAGTTGAGCGGCACTGTTACGGGCAGCGTGGAGGTGCAGGTGTTACCGAAAATTCCCGGGAAAGTGGAACAGGTGGCTGTGAAGCCGGGAGATCGGGTGAAGCAGGGGCAACTCTTGATCCGCCTGGATGAGTCAGACGTTCGAGCGCAGGTGGCGCAGGCGGAAGCCGGTTTGCAAGCGGCCCAGGCCGGTGCGGAGCAGGCCCGTGTACAATCTGAAGCGCAAGTTGTCAACGCCCAGTCTGCCGTGGCGCAGGCCGAGGGCGGGATGAAACAGGCCGGGCTGCAGCTGGAGCAGGCGAAAGAGGCATACGCGGACCTGCAAAAACAGGTCCAGGAGCTGCAGCGTTTGGTGGATGCCGGAATGGCAAAACCGGAGCAGCTGCAACAGGCCAAGCAGGGATTGCGACAGGCGGAAGTGGCTGTAAAACAGGCGCAAACCTCCTATGATACAGCCCGTTCCGTCTATCAGGCCGCGCTTCGCGGACTGAAAGCCGCTGAACAGCAGTCGGCTGTCAAAGGCGTCAGGGCTCAGGTGGCGCAGGCGGAGGCTGCGCTGGATGCGGCGCGACAGCAGTTGGAGAATACGCGTGTGGTGGCGCCGGTTAGCGGAACAGTGGCTTCGGTGAATGTAGCTTCCGGGGAGATGGCCGCCCCAAATGTGCCGGTGGTGACGATCGTCCAGATGAATCCGGCAGTAGTCGAGGTACAGCTCCCGGAGGGGTTGTATGATGCGGTCACGGCGGGACAGGAGATGCAGGTACAGGTGAACGGACAGTTGCTTACAGGAAAGGTGAAAGAGAAGAGTTTGACCACGCAGCCGATGAGCAAGACCTATTTGCTGAAGATTGAAGTGGCCAATGCCGATGGCCGGCTGTATTCGGGAATGACCGTGGGAGTCATTTTGGCGAAAAAGGTTTCTGCAAAGGGTATCCTGATTCCCGTGGCGGCTTACATGGATGGGGAAACACCTCAAACGGGGAGAGTCATGGTGGTCAAAGATGGCGTGGTGGAAGAGCGGCAGATCACCATTGGCAAGATGACCAGCCAAAAAGTTCAGGTTTTGTCGGGACTCCAGCCAGGCGAACAGGTGGTGACCAGGGGACAGCACCTGTTGCGGAGCGGAGACAAGGTACGCGTTGTTCAGCCTGATGCATCGAGAAAGGGGAACCAAGAGTGAACATCGCCAAATTTTCGGTCAATCGGCCCGTCCTGATCACGATGCTGCTGACGGCGATGGTGATGATTGGCGCCATCCTGTTACCGGCCTTGCCGGTGGACTTGCTGCCGGAGCTGCAGTTGCCCATGGTGGTGGTGGTCACCTCCTACCCGGGAGCTACACCGGCCGAGGTGGAAAAATTGATCACCCAACCTATTGAAAACATCGTCAGTACCGTGAACAATGTGGACAAGATTCAATCGTTGTCGCAAACCGGTTCCTCGATGGTGCTTATCCATATGAACTGGGGAACCAACATGGACAAGGCGCAGCTGGATATCCAGAAACAAGTGGATCGCATCTCTGGCATGTTGCCGGAAGGTGCCAACAAGCCGCTGGTGCTGACGATTAACCCGAATTCGTTTCCCGTGATGATCCTGGGTGTCACGGGAGATATGCCGCTTGATCAGCTGCAAAAACTGGCTGAGGAACAGATTGTTCCTTCTCTGAAACAGGCGGACGGGGTGGCCTCCGCGGTGGCGACGGGCGGCCCGCAAAAGGAAATCCAGGTCATTCTGGATGCGAACAAGCTGACGGAATATGGCCTCACCCCCGGCCTGATTGCGCAAACGTTGGCCTCTTCCAACCTGATGGCTACCGCCGGCTCAGTGGAACGGGGGGACAAGGAGCTGGCGATCCGTTTCGATGCGGAGATGAACAACGTCGAGGAGATTAAGACGATGGCGATTTCGCTGCCGGCAGGCGGTACGGTGCGGCTGGAAGATCTGGCCGACGTCTCTCTGACCCATGCCAGGCAGTCTCAACTGGCTTTCCTAAACGGTCAGCAAGTGGTTCAGGTGCAAGTGATGAAAGCCAGCGGCGGCAATACCGTGAAGGTATCCAAGGAAGTGTATCAACAACTGGATGAGCTGAAAGCGTCGCTGCCGGATGGGGTGAAAGTGACACCCATTTTTGACCAGGCCGTGTTTATCAACAAGTCGATTCGCAACGTGGTGGAACATGGTCTGCTTGGCGGGGCGATCGCGGTGTTGATCCTGTTCCTCTTCCTGGCTGATTGGCGGACAACGCTGGTCGTTGCGTTGATGCTGCCCATCTCGGTGATTGCTACTTTTACTTTTATGGCCGCCTCCGGGGAATCGTTGAATATTTTGTCTCTCGGCGGGCTATTAATCGGGATGGGCTCGCTGGTGGACTTTGCCGTTGTGGTGATTGAGAGCATCCACCGCTACCGCATGCGGGGTTCGCTGGGGAAAGAGGCAGCCACGCTTGGTGCGGGTGAGGTGACGGCGGCGGTGACCGCATCCGCCTTGGCCCAGATTGCCGTCTTCTTTCCGATGCTGTTTGCCGGCGGGCTTGCGACGGAGCTGTTTGGCCCCATGGCTTTGGCTGTGATTTTTTCTCACGTGGCTGCTTGGTTTGGGGCCATCACGTTTGTTCCGATGCTGGCTGCACGTCTTGGAAGCCTGCCCGCCTCGTCCAGGCCGCGCCGTTCATCCAACCCGTTGCACCTGTTTGGACGGGGGATTGAGCGGTTGGAGGTGGTGTACCGCCATCTTCTGGAGTGGACCCTGCGGCGTCGCTGGTTGGTGATCATCAGTTCCTTGCTCATTTTTGTTGCCTCACTGGGTCTCATCCCATTGATAGGTGCGGAGTTTATTCCGCAGACCGATCAGGGGCAGGCGGTGGTGTCCGTCGAACTGCCGCCGTCGGCCAAGTTGTCGGAAACCAGGCAGGTGGTGCAGCAGCTGGAAGAGGTGCTGTTCAGTTATCCGGAGGTGGACCTGGTTTCCAGCACCGTGGGTGGCTCCCAGGAGACCGCCATCACCGGAATCAGTTCGACCAACACCGCTTCACTGACAGTGATGATGAAGCCGCGTGAGGAACGGGGGCGGACGACCCAGGAAGTGATGAACGATTTTTATGAGCGTACGCGTGATATTCCTGGGGTTGTTGTAAACGTCAATACGCAAGGGTCGGCGATGGGGACCAGCGGCCTGGAAGTGAATATCGCAGGACCGGATCTGGACGGCTTGAAGGAGTTGACGGAAGAGGCCACAGCGGCCATTTCCCGCATTCCCGGATTGACCAGTGTCGACAACAACCTGCAGGCGTCACGGCCCGAAGTGGCTGTTTATATCGATCGGCAAAAAGCGAGCCAGCATGGCATTTCTCCGCTGGAAATGCAGGCGGCGATTGAGACTGCCTTTGGGGGGCGCACGGTGACCAGGATCCGGGATGGCGAGGATGAGTACAACGTTCGCCTGATGTTTCCTGACACTTTCCGGCAAGAGTATGGTCACCTGGAAGATCTGACGCTTCGCAGCGCAACCGGGGCGCTGGTAAGGCTCGGCGACGTTGCCGAGGTGGTTTCGGAAGGGCGGCCGGTTTCCATCACCCGCAGCGATGGGCAGCGGCAGGCCTTGATCACGGCTCGCCTAACCGGGGAGCGTTCGTTGGGAGAGGTTTCGGCTGATGTCCAGCGGGTGATGGAGCAGCTGCAGCTTCCACACGGGTACGCTTGGTCTTTTGGCGGCGAGACAGAACAGATGGGTGAGTCGTTCCAGTCGCTGGTGATTGCCATGGTCCTGGCCGTGTTGCTGGTGTACATGATCATGGCGGGGCAATTTGAATCCTTCTTCCAGCCGTTTGTCATCATGTTTTGTCTGCCGCCGACGGTGGTCGGGGCCTTGCTTGGTCTGGCTACCCATGGCATGCATATCGGCGTGACGGCGATGATTGGCATGATCATGCTGATCGGGGTGGTCATGAACAACGCCATTGTGCTGGTTGATTATACGAACACCTTGCGGCGAGCCGGATATGAGAGGGATCAGGCGCTGCTTCAGGCCGGACCGATCCGGCTGAGGCCCATCTTGATGACGATGTTGTCCACCAACTTGGTCTTGCTGCCTTTTGCCTATGGTGGCGGTGAGTCTGCGGAGATGATGGCGCCATTGGCGGTCGTGGTGATTTACGGGCTGTTGGTTTCCACGTTGGTCACCCTGGTGTTGATACCGGCCGTTTACAGCTTGACAGATGATTATCTCGACCGGCTAAGGCGTCGTTTTTCCCGCCGGCGGCCCATCGGTCCTCAGGATGGCGGAGCGGAAAACGGGGAAATGGTTACACGACAAGTGGCTGTAACCAGGACCGAAACGAACACAAATGAAAACGATGACGGTGGCCGGAGATGAGGTGAGGAGGATGACGGAGTTCTCAGGTGAGCAGTTGCCGGGCAAACGGGAAGCGATCCTGGAAAGCGCGTTTGAGATTTTTGGACGAAAGGGATACCACAATACAAAAATAGAGGAAATTGCCCAGCATGCCGGCGTGGGCAAGGGGACCATCTACCTTTATTTTGACAGCAAGGAAGCCCTTCTTCGGGATATGCTCAAGGAACGGGTGCGCGCCTATCTGGCTGCTGTAAACCGGGAGCTGGATGCTGCCGCATCCCCGTTGGATAAGCTGTATGCCTTGTTTGAGACGCACCTCAGCCTTGTGCACCAAAATCGGCACCTGATCCAAATGGGCGGACGGGATTTTGGTTTTGTGGATGAACAGATGCACAAATGGTTTTTACAGCAAAAACAGGCTTTGTTTGCGAAGATCCGTGATATACTTGAAGAGGGGATGCGGCAAGGGGCTTTCCGGAACATGGACGTTCAGCTGGCGGCGGGCGTTCTGTTTTCGGCCATGGGAGCGGTTTATCAGGCGGATGGCCAGCTGCTGCCGCAGGAACGGGCCCGGGATGTGGTGTCCTTGCTTTTATCCGGCTTGCGGGCAAAGCCGGTGAGCGACACAGATGTGTCGCAATGTGCGTGTCAACCCATATAAAAATCTTACCGAAGACGGAATAGATCACTCATTTGAAAATCTAACCCAACATTCACCTCAAAGAGGTATACTTGGGTGGCTTGCCCTTACTGACCATGACCTTCCTCTTC
>LZRT01000079.1 GCA_002159075.1 Bacillus thermozeamaize | reverse complement strand
AGCGAGCTGTTTTTTTGACCGTCGACGTTGCTGGAGTCTGAACCTGCGGTGCTTCCACGCACGGCCACGCACGTCCTTGATGCCACAGCCACACTTGCCCCTGCATGCCGATGCGCACTTCGACAATCGCTTTGGCTTCCCAGCGAGGCACGCCGGAACCGGGTTGGGGCATGTAGCATTTGCCCTGCCAGGAAAACGTCTGCCCGCTACTGATGCGCCGGTATACACGACGGGCAAAGATGTGCTCCAAGGGCACCTCAGGCAGCGGCCGGTAGGCCGGTTCCGCCTCTTGCGGCGCCACAGCGAACAACCGGTTGTGTTTGTCAATCAGTTCCGGCAAGACCCGATTCGCTTCCTCCATGGTGCACACGTTGCGCAAGCGCAATTCGATCACCAAACGTTCTTGAAAGGTTCGCCAGAGCCGCTCGATGCGCCCTTTTGCTTGTGGAGACAGCGCCTCCACGTGGGTGATGCCCAAATCGGCGATAGCTTGGCCAAAGGTGGTCAACGACGCGGGTTGACCCGCCAGTTCTTGTTCGAGTGTGGGCTTGCCTTTCGGTGAACAAAAGATACTGTGCCGGTCGCTGTAAAGCGCAAGCGGAACACCTTTGCGACGAAGCGCGATGATCATCACGGTGACGTAGCCTTCCAACGTCTCGGTCGGACAAAAAGTGGCTGCGAGCACTTCACCCGTGGCATCATCGATGATCGCATGCAGCACCAATTGCGGGCCGCGGTCCTCCAACCAAGCATAAGGAGAGGCATCGATCTGCCACAGCATGCCCGCTTGCGGTTTGCGAGGCCTGGGCCGATGCACCTTGGAACGCCGGCGTACACGTGCAGGGCGCAAGCCGCTTTGGATGAGAATGCGCCGGACAGAAGAGACACTTAAACGGATGTTTTCGTACTCCGCCAACAGCTCTGTAAAGTGGGTACAATTACTGCCGAAGTAGCGTTCCTGATACAAGTGCTGAACGTGTTGTTTGAGCGGGTCGGTCAAGGCATGAGCGGGCTTTCGGCCCCGATTTCCGTGGGCGCTTGTCTGTGCACCTCCATGAAGATATTTTGCCTTGAGCCGATACACTTGACGAACACTTAACCCTAAGATTTTGGAGACATCCTGTTCTGTCAGCCGACCGTCCATCCATTGTTCGAGAACCATCACGGCGTTTCAATTCTTCTTTTGTCAAGGTGATCATCTGCTCCTTGCTCATACTGACATTTTCTCGGAACAATTACACCCTGACAATATCACAGAACAACAACAGTCTTTTTTTGTCGCGCTTGCATTTTCATGGGAGAATCGTTATCCTAATGTGGGAGAAGCGTTATCCTGATGAAGGGAACGCATATGGCGGTTTTACAGGACGGCAAGAGAGGGAAGCCAGGGATACCGAATGGGATGCATGTCCTTTTGTGGGAAAGGGCTTTTTTTATTTTCTGGTAAAAGTTTTTATTTTGGAAACACGGTTCAGGGAGGTTGAGCGGATGAACGAGGGTGTTCGCGACAAACAAGTGGATATGCCGACCGCTTATCAGCCGCGCGAAGTGGAGGCGAAGTGGTCACGCTTTTGGAAGGAGGAAGGCTGTTTCACGCCCAAAGGAGAAGGAGAGCGGCGTTTCTCCATTGTCATCCCGCCCCCCAACGTGACGGGGAAATTACATATCGGCCATGCGCTGGACTTTACCTTGCAGGACATTCTGATTCGGATGAAACGGATGCAGGGGTACGATACGCTTTGGTTGCCGGGGACGGATCACGCCGGGATCGCCACACAGGCGCGGGTGGAGGCGCAGCTTCGCACGGAGGGACTGACCCGTCAGCAACTGGGACGTGAGAAATTCCTGGAACGTGTCTGGCAGTGGAAAGAGGAATACGCCACGGCGATCCGCCAGCAATGGGAGAAGCTGGGGCTTTCGCTGGATTACACGCGCGAGCGCTTTACGATGGATGAGGGACTGTCGCGGGCGGTGCGGAAAGTGTTTGTCGATCTGTACAACAAAGGGCTGATTTACCGCGGCGAATACATCATCAACTGGGATCCCGAGACGCGGACGGCGCTTTCAGACATCGAGGTGGAGTACAAGGAAGTTCAGGGCAAACTCTACCACATCCGCTATCCGCTGGCGGACGGCTCCGGCGGGATTGTCGTCGCCACGACGAGACCGGAGACGATGCTTGGGGACACGGCGGTCGCGGTGCATCCGGAAGACGAAAGGTACAAGCACCTCATCGGCAAACGGCTGAGATTGCCGATTGTCGGCCGCGAGATTCCGATCATCGCCGATGAATACGTGGACCCCGAATTCGGCAGCGGCGCGGTGAAGATCACGCCGGCCCACGATCCGAACGACTTTGAAGTGGGCCGCCGCCACCAGCTGGAGGCGATCCTGGTGATGGACGAGGGCGGCCGGATGAACGAGAACACCGGCAAATACCAGGGCTTGGATCGTTTCGAATGCCGCAAGCAGCTGGTACGGGATCTGGAGGAGCAAGGGTATTTGGTCAAAGTGGAGGATCACCTCCACGCCGTCGGCCACAGCCAGCGCAGCGGCGCGGTGGTGGAGCCGTACCTTTCGACGCAATGGTTTGTCAAGATGAAGCCGCTGGCTGAACAGGCCATTGCCTGCCAAAAGTCGGGGCGGGGCGTCAAGTTCGTGCCGGAACGGTTTGAGAAAATCTACTTGAACTGGATTGAAAACGTCCGCGATTGGTGCATCTCCCGCCAGCTCTGGTGGGGCCACCGGATTCCCGCCTGGTATTGCCAGCGCTGCGGTGAGACGATTGTCTCCATGGAGGATGTGGATACATGTCCGCACTGCAGCAGCCAGGATTTGAAGCAGGATGAGGATGTGCTGGACACCTGGTTCAGCTCGGCGCTCTGGCCCTTCTCGACGATGGGCTGGCCGGAAGAGACAGCCGACATGAAGCGGTATTATCCGACCGATGTCCTGGTCACCGGTTATGACATCATCTACTTCTGGGTGGCCAGGATGATCTTCACGGCGTTGGAGTTTACCGGCCAGATTCCCTTCGAGTATGTCTACATCCACGGCCTCGTGCGTGACGCGGAAGGACGCAAAATGTCCAAATCGCTCGGCAACGGGGTGGATCCATTGGAGGTCATTGAGCGTTACGGGGCAGATGCGTTGCGCTTCATGATCTCCACGGGTGCCACGCCGGGGCAGGATGTGCGTTTTCACTGGGAGCGGGTGGAGATGGCCCGCAACTTTGCGAACAAGGTCTGGAACGCCTCCCGCTTTGTGTTGATGAACCTGGAACCGGATCAGGACCAGGGTTTTTCGCTGGAGCGGCTCAGTCCGATTGACCGCTGGATCCTCCATCGGCTGAACGAGACGGTGGCCGATGTGACAGAGATGATGGAGCGGTTTGAGTTTTCCGAGGTGGGACGCCACCTGTACCAATTCATTTGGGACGAGTTTTGCGACTGGTACATCGAATTTTCCAAGGTTCCGCTCTATGGCAACGACCCGGAAGCCAGGAAGACGACACAGCAGGTGCTCTGTTTTGTCCTCGACCAGCTGCTGCGGCTACTCCACCCGATGATGCCGTTTATTACGGAAGAGATCTGGCAACACTTACCAGTACGCGGAAAAAGCCTCGCGTTGGCGGACTGGCCCAAGACCAACCCTGACTTCCAGTTTCCGGATGCGGTGGCCGAGGTGACCTTGCTCATGGAAGTGGTTCGGGCGGTCAGAAATGTGCGGGCCGAGATGAACGTGCCGCCTGGACGCAAAGTGACGGTTTATGTGCAAACGGATGAAGCGAAGATCCGGGAGCAGCTTCTCAAGCACGAGGCGACCCTGTTGCGTTTCCTGAACGCCGAAGAGCTGCACCTGGAGGCGCGGGGTCCAATCCCGGAAGAGGCGGTGACGGCGGTGGTGGACGGTGCCGTGATTTACCTGCCGCTGGCGGGTCTCGTTGATGTGCAGCAGGAGCTGGCCCGATTGCGCAAGGAATTGCAGAAACTGGATCAGGAAGTGGAGCGGGTCCAGAAGAAGCTGGCCAATCCCCAGTTTGTCGAACGGGCACCTGCAGAGGTCGTCCATGAAGAACGGGCCAAGGAGAAGGCATACCTCTCCAAACGGGCGCAGGTGAAGGAACGGCTGGCCACCCTGGAACGGCTGGCGGGCCGGTCATAGGGACGAGACACAGACACATACAATGATATGTGGGAGCGTGGAGACAAATGCGACATTTCAGCGCTGGGGAAGAGGTACTGGCCTGGATACGGGATGTGGCCAATCCGGGGATCAAGCCTGGCCTGCATCGGATGGAGTGGTTGATGGAACGGCTTGGGCATCCCGAGCGCCGGCTGAAATTCATTCACATCGCCGGCACCAACGGCAAGGGTTCTACAGCCGCCATGATCGCGAACACCCTTTACACATGCGGTTATGATGTGGGCCTGTTCACCTCCCCCTACGTGGAAAATTTTTCGGAACGGATTCGATTCAATGGGCAACCCATCCCGGAGGCCGATCTGATCGAGGCGGCCAACCAAATCCGTCCGGCTGTGGAAGAGTGCGGCCAGACGGAATGGGGTGCGCCCAGTGAGTTTGAACTGGTGACCACCTTGGCCATTTGGTATTACGCGCATATCAGTTATCCGTATTATGTGGTCTGGGAGACAGGCCTGGGTGGACGGTGGGACGCCACCAATGTGGTGTATCCCGTGTTGACGATTATTACCACGGTCGGACTGGATCACACCCAGTATCTTGGTGAGACGATTGCGGAAATTGCCCGGGAAAAGGCGGGGATCATCAAGCCGGGTGTCCCGCTGGTATGCGGCGTGACCGATCCGGAAGCGCTTGATGTGATCCAACAGGTGGCAACGGAAAAAAAGGCCAGCCTCTATGTGTACGGGCGCCATTTTACCGCCACGCCGGTTGAAGCGTCAGAGGACGGACAGAGCTTCGATTTCTCCGGTCCGTACCGCCGGTTTGAACGGGTGCAGATACGTCTCGCCGGACCCCATCAGATGCAAAACGCCGCGGTAGCCCTGATGGGCCTGGAAGTGTTGCGCCAATTTATGGCTTTTGTCTACGAAGAGGATGAAGTGCTCTACCGGGGAATGAGCGAAACCCGCTGGCCGGGCCGGCTGGAGAAACTGGCTGATCGCCCCGGCATCGTGATCGATGGCGCGCACAACCCGCAGGCGGCCGCCAGTATTGCTGAGGCGATCCGCCAGTTGTACACCTATGATCGGCTGCATCTGGTTGTCGGATTGCTCAAGGATAAGGTGAACCAGGACTTTTTCCGGCCACTTCTCCCGCTTGTCGATACGGTGATCCTGACGGAGCCGGACTTTCCCCGCAAAGCCAGCGCCGAGCAGCTGAAAGAGATGGTGGCGACCTTGCGTCCTGATGTGGAGACGGTGGTGGAAGAGGATTGGCGGAATGCCCTGGAGGCGGCGCGCAGGCTGGCCGGGCCTGGGGATATGGTACTGGTTACGGGTTCCTTGTATTTGATTGGGGATGTCCGCAAATGGCTGAAGAACAGGTAAGATGGGGTGATAAGGTGAGGCGTTACCGGCAGGTGCATTTCATTGGTATCGGCGGATATGGCATGAGCGCACTCGCCCGCGTCCTGTTGGATCAAGGGATCCAAGTCAGCGGATCCGATCTTGCCAGGAAAGATTTGACTGACAAGCTGGAGCAGCAGGGTGCCAAGGTGTACATCGGCCACCGCAGGGAGCAGATTGACGGAGCCGATGTGGTGGTTTACTCATCCGACATACCCAAGGATAACGTGGAGCTGGTCGAGGCCACGCGGCGGCACATCCCCTTGCTTCACCGCTCCCAGATGCTGGCCCAGATTCTCAATGATAAAACGGGCATTGCCGTGGCGGGTACCCACGGAAAAACGACCACGACGTCGATGATTGCGCGGGTGATGGAAGCGTGCGGATTGGATCCCACGTACGTCATCGGCGGCGAAATGCTGGACATCGGCAGCAACGCCCGCGCAGGCAACAGCCAGTACGTGGTTGCCGAGGTGGATGAAAGCGACGGAACTTTTCTGCATTACTATCCGTACATTGGCGTAGTCACCAATCTTGAGGCGGATCACTTGGAAAATTACGACGGCCGTTTTGAAAAGCTGGTGGCGGCCTACAAGCAATTTCTCTCCCAGATCAAGCCGGGCGGCGTGGCCATCCTCAACGTGGATGATCCTCATCTGAAGGCGCTCATCCCGTCTCTCGCTTGCCGGGTATTGACCTATTCCCTGCAGGATTCATCCGCTGATTTATACGCTTCGGCCATCACAACACTGGATTGGGGAATCGGTTATACGGCTTACATGCGGGGGAAGAAGCTGGGCGAGGTGAGGCTTGCCGTGCCAGGGCGCCACAATGTTGCAAACAGCTTGGCGGCCATTTTGGCCGGCTGGGAACTGGGGCTGTCTTTTGAGGATATCGTGCCTGCGCTGGGCTCCTTTCACGGTGCCAAGCGCCGTTTTGAAGTGGTGGCCGAAGTGAACGGAATATTGCTCGTCGACGATTACGCCCACCATCCAACCGAAATCAAGGCCACACTGGAGGCGGCCCGCGCACTGAACCGCCGCGTGCTGGCCCTGTTTCAGCCGCACCGGTACAGCCGAACGGACGATCTCAAGGAAGAGTTCAGCCGCGCGTTTGGACAGGCAGACGAGGTGTGGATTACAGAGATTTATTCTCCGAAGGGGGATCAGCATCGTCCGATCACGGGACAGGATTTGGTGGCGATGATCCGGAAGGAGAGCAATCCGAACACGCATTACGCCACTGATCTAAAGGATCTGCACCGGCAAGTGAGGCCGCGCCTTGCGCCCGGCGATCTGGTGCTGACGATGGGAGCCGGAGACATCTGGCAAGTGGCCGGCTGGCTGCGCGATGATCTGTTGGCCAACGAACGAAGCGAGCAAATAACAGACGCGGCTACATAAACCCGGATGGAACGTTGGCGCTTGACGAAACATTCCCGCCCATTTCCAAAGTGGGGCGGGATTTTTTTGCGGTTTCTCTTCACGATTAAAATTTTTATAGAAATGCGAAAGCGAACAGGTCCCCCATTTTTCAGGGGGGAGCCGCGGCTTTGTTCACAAAATGCTACACTTTTGGGGGTGTCCAAGCCAGCCCTTCGCCTGCTATGATAGTGCTGAGTAGGATTTTGTCGCGGCTTGTAGAAAATGCTTAAAGGCCGAACTTTGGTTGTGATGATCGGAATTGAGCGGGAACCGGGAGAGGTGTAGAGGGCGCCATGATGGTGCGAAAACGGTTGGGCGAGTTGTTGATGGAAGCCGGCCTGATTACCGAAGAACAACTGGAGCAGGCGTTGCGGAAACAGAGGGAAACTGGCCAGCGATTGGGCGAAATCCTGATCAATCAAGGTGTGATTTCGGAACAGCAGCTGATCGAGGTGATCGAGTTTCAGCTTGGGATTCCCCACGTCGACCTCGACCGCTACCGGATTGAACCTGAAGTCCTTGCGGTCATTCCGGAAGAGGTGGCCCGGAGGTACCGGGTGTTGCCGATCAGGGTTCAGGACAACCGGCTGACAATGGCGATGCTGGATCCCTTCGATTTTTACACGATCGACCACTTGGCGATGATCACGGGGATGGAGATAGACCCGGTGATCTCCACCCGGGAAGGGATGGAACGAGCGCTGGATCGCTACTACGGCCTGCAGGAATCGGTGTCGGAGGTCCTGCGGCAGGTACAGCCGGAAGAAATTGACGTCAAGGAGGTCAGCGCCGAGGATGCGCCGGTGGTCAAGCTGGTCAACCAGATTATCGAACAGGCGGCTGAACAGCGAACCAGCGACATCCATTTTGATCCGCAAAAGCATGATCTGGCGGTCCGGTTCCGGATCGATGGCATGCTGCAGACCAAGATGCGGCTCCCCAAACACTTGCAGCCGATCCTGACGGCGCGGTTGAAGATCATGGCCAACCTGAACATTGCGGAACGCCGCCTGCCCCAGGACGGGCGCATCCAGATGCCGGTGCGTGGGAGGGTGATTGACATCCGGGTGGCCATCCTGCCCACCATCTTTGGCGAGAAGGTGGTGCTGCGCCTGCTGGATCCCAAGCAAGCGGTGAGCCGGATTGAGGATTTGGGGTTTTCGGAAAGAAACCGCCAGGCCTTTATCCGCATGATTGAGTCGGCCAACGGGATCGTTCTCGTCACGGGGCCGACCGGCAGCGGCAAATCCACCACGCTGTATGCCGCATTGCAGCGGCTGAATACGGAGGATGTGAACATCATCACGGTGGAAGATCCGGTCGAATACCAGCTGGACGGGATCAATCAGGTTCAAGTGAACACGGCCATCGGCTTGACCTATGCGGTAGGCTTGCGCTCCATCCTGCGCGAAGATCCGGACATCATCATGGTGGGTGAAATCCGTGACGAGGAAACAGCCGAGATCGCGATTCGCTCCGCGTTGACCGGACACCTGGTGCTGTCCACATTACATACCAATGACGCCCCCAGCAGCATTGACCGCCTGGTGGACATGGGCATCCCCTCCTACCTGTTGGCCTCCACGCTGCGTGGGGTGGTGGCGCAGAGACTGGTCCGGCGCATCTGCACCGATTGCCGGGAGGCATATGAACCTCACCCGGATGAGGCGGAATTGCTCGCCCGGCATGGCCTGCCGGCCGGACAATTGTGGCGGGGAAGAGGTTGCGCGTTATGCAACCAGACCGGCTACCGGGGACGTCTGGCCGTGCACGAGGTGCTGCCCATCCACAGGGAGCTGCGGCGTTACATATTGGAACGGGTTCCTGCTGAAGCCTACCGTGCTTGGGGGATGGAGCACGGTTACGAGAGCATGCTGGTGGACGGGCTGAAGAAAGCGCTGGATGGAACCACTACTGTCATGGAAGTGTTGAAAGTGGTCCTGACGGAGGATTGAGCAAGTTGGGCGAAAAGAGGCTGGAATGGCTGCTGTACGAAGCGGTGGAACGAAAAGCTTCCGATTTGCACCTGACGGTGGGGATTCCTCCTTATCTGCGGATCGATGGGGCCCTGTTGCCGATGGATCACCCTCCCTTGACGGTGGAAGACTGCAGTCAGCTGGCGCGGGAGATTCTCGATGAGAAGGCGTGGTTGGAGTTCCAGGAATTGGGCGAATACGATTGTGCCTACACGGTTCCCGGATTGTCCCGCTTTCGCGTGAATATCTTTCGCCAGCGGGGGACGGTCTCGCTTGCATTGAGGACGATTCCTTTCGGCATTCCGCCATTTGATTCATTAGGCCTGCCGGAAGTGACGCGGGAGATCCTGCGCCGTCCCCAGGGTCTGGTGTTGGTCACCGGACCGACCGGCAGCGGGAAGTCCACCACCCTGGCGGCGATGGTGGATGAGATCAACCGGACGATGCAGAAGCACGTCATCACCCTGGAGGACCCGATTGAATACCTGCACGCTCATCGACAGAGCATTGTCGTGCAGCGGGAGGTGGGACTGGACACGAAAAGTTTTGCCACCGGCCTGCGGGCGGCTTTGCGGGAGGATCCCGATGTGATCCTGGTGGGAGAGATGCGGGATTTGGAAACCATCTCAACCGCCATGACGGCGGCCGAGACCGGGCATCTGGTGCTCGCCACCCTGCATACGCCGGATGCGGCCCAGACCATCGACCGGATCATTGACGCCTTTCCGCCCAGCCAGCAGGTGCAGATCCGCTATCAGCTGGCCAGTGTGCTGGTGGCGGTCTACGCCCAGCGGCTGCTTCCCCACCGCAGCGGCCGTGGCCGTGTGGCCGCCTTTGAGGTGCTGGTCAATGTGCCTGCTGTGGCCAACCTGATCCGGACGGAGAAGGTGCACCAGCTGAAAAGCGTCATGCAGACCGGCGCCCGTTACGGGATGCGAACGTTGGAGCAGGATTTGAACCGTCTGGTGGCAGAAGGCAAGGTTCGCCGGGAAGAGGCGGACGTGCTGATCATGGAATGGCGGCAGGTCAACGGGATGTGATTGGGTAAGTTTTTTTCAGGCACATGGAAGGGTCCTTTCAGGAACACGGAAGTTGTTTTGGGTTTTAAAAAAGGTTTTAGAAAAAAATACCAAAATTGTCGTTGATTATCTGTCGAGCCGATGTATAATTTTTATAAAAGCAAACATGTAAAATTATTTATAAAAAATGATTTGTTTTTTATTAAATTTATCAAACATTTTGCGCCGGTGGGTCTGGCGGCAATGAAGAGGTATCGCAGCCCAGAGAAAGAAGGGGGAACTCATGGCGCAATACCAGTACCGAGCGTTCAACCGGACAGGCCGGACGATAAGGGGACGGATTGAGGCTGCCGATGAGATGGCGGCCACGCTTCAGCTCAGGGAACGGGGATTGTATCCCATCCGGGTGGAACCCCTGGAAGAAACAAGTCTCCTGCAGCGGGAAGTGGATTTTCGTTCCTTGACGATAGGCCGGGTAGGGCTCAAAGATTTTGTTCCTTTCTGCCGCCAGTTTGCCGCGTTGGTGCGGGCAGGCGTCACCGTGGTTCAGTCGCTGGAAATCCTGACGGCCCAGACCAACAACAAGGCCTTGAAGAAAGCGCTGGAGCAGGTGAGTGCCGATGTGCGCGAAGGGAACTCCTTGCAGGATGCCTTTGGCTGTCATCCCAAAGCCTTTCCGGAGATGTTCGTCAACCTGGTTGGGGTGGGCGAATTCTCCGGACAACTGGAGACCGTGCTGGATCGTCTGGCCGACTTTTATGAGAAGGAACGGACGACAAAGCAGAAAATCGTTTCGGCACTCACCTATCCGATGGCCGTTTTTACGATTGCGGTGGCGGTCAGCATCTTTCTCCTGATCCAGGTGGTTCCCACCTTCGTCGAAACCTTCGAGGAACAAGGCGTACCCTTGCCGCTTCCGACCCAAATCACGATAGCCGTGAGCAACTTCCTCGTTCACCGCTGGTACCTGGTGTTGCTGATGGCCTTCCTGCTGGTTGTCCTGGCGGTCTACGGCAAGCGAACACCGCAGGGGAAACGGCTTTTGGGGCGGCTTGCGATCAGCGTGCCCGTCTTCGGGAAACTCTTCCAGAAGACCCTCCTGGCCCGCTTTTCAAGAACATTCGCCTTGTTGGTGGCCAGCGCCGTGCCGATCCTGGACGCGGTGGAACTGACGCGAAAGACGCTGAACAACGCGCTTTATCAGCGGGCTCTGGAAGAGGCGGGTGAGCGGTTGCGCGAAGGAGACCGGATCCACGTCCCCTTGGAGAAACATCGCAAGTTGTTCCCGCCGATGGTGACACAGATGGTGGCGATTGGCGAGGAATCCGGTTCGCTGGACATGATGTTGGACAAGCTGGCTGACTTTTACGAGGCGGATGTGGCGGAGATGACCAGCCGGCTGCAGTCGCTCATGGAGCCGCTCATGATTCTGGTTTTGGCGGTCATGGTGGGCGGGATCATTTTTTCCGTCTATCTGCCGATGTTCATGATGATGGATTTCATTGGCCAGTAATTCAGGAGGGCAGGCCGCATGCTCGTTGGCCCTCCTGGGCTGATAATTTGCATGACTGTAAGGGATGCTGACCGAATATATGCCTGTCCTGAATCTCCAGGAATAAAGACACGAATGCATAATGAATATTTTGAATTACATATTACAAAGAATCTTACATACTATTCGTATTGCAATACTAGGAACGTCCGAAACATGTTTGCATTTGGTGCAGGCTGCCACAGGTGCGATCCCGAGTGGCAGCAAAACATTCCACGCATTTGAAGAAGGAGGGGTACTCATGCGTCGGAGACATGTTCTGAAGGACACACAAGCAAGGAGGGAAGAAAAGGCACGCAAGCGGCAGAAGGGGTTTACGCTGATTGAAATGCTGGCTGTGGTGATCATCCTGGTCATCGTGGCCGCTATCGGGTTTGTCGTGGTGAACAGCCAGATTGAGAGGTCGCGTCAAAACACAGATCAGGCCAATGTCCGGACGGTTGCTGATGCCGTGCAACGGTACATTATGGATAAATCAACTGCTCCGGGGGGCATTAAGGATTTGGTGGATGGGGGCTATCTGGCGAAAGGGCCTCAAGATCCATGGAATGATACGGGGCACGATGATGAGTATACTGATAATGATAATTTAAATGATTATATTACAATTTCTGGAAGCCCAAATGTTTCTATTACATCAAAGCACGGTGCAACAGTAACACTTAAGGGTGCTGTACCGGCAACAGGTGGAGGTACAGGTAGTGGTAAATAATTATCACAAGAAGAATAACATGTTATGAAAAGTATTCCTATCTACTGGTTTTATTTCACAATCTTTGCGTTCGGCTTGATTATCGGTTCTTTTCTCAACGTGGTCGCGTACCGCATGCCCCGGGGGGAGTCCGTCGTCTCTCCTCCCTCCCGCTGCCCCCATTGCCGGCGAAGGCTGAAGCCAGGGGAACTGGTGCCTCTCCTCAGCTGGCTGGTTCAGAGGGGACGGTGCCGGGACTGCCGGAAACCGATTCACTGGCAGTACCCGTTGGTGGAGGCGCTGACCGGATTGCTCTTTGTTTTGGTGGGTTTGCGGTACGGCCTTGGTTGGGAGACGCTGGTCGGCTTGACATTGGTCGGTTTTCTGATTCCCCTTTCCGTAATTGACCTGAAGACGATGCTGCTGCCGGATCGGTTGACAATCCCCCTGCTTACGATCATGGTATTGTACCGTTTGTTTATTGGCACCCAACCGTGGTGGTGGTACATCATTGGCGGTGCGCTGGGAGCAGGCATGTTGCTTCTTCTCGCCTGGCTCAGCCCGATTCTTTTCGGCAAAGAAGGCATGGGTTTGGGGGATGTTAAACTGATTGCCGGTATCGGTGTGGCGGTGGGTCCTTACGGATCAGTGCTCACTCTCTTTTTTGCTTCTTTGTTTGGAATTGGTTTTGGACTGTGTTACCGGTATCGGTTGCGCCGTTCATTGAAGCTTGAAGCAGATGATGAGTCTTCCGGTGAATTTCCGTTTGGCCCCTCACTGGCTGTTGGGGGGCTTGTCGCCTATTTGTATGGTGATGAGATTTGGCAGTTTTACCTGTCCTTCCTGACTTGAGAGGATATGGTGAATGTGAAAAAAATGATGCGTACTTTCATCAAATGCTTGATGTATTCGAAAGGTGGCGTGGTGTCCCTGACCCGCACCTCCGCATTCTGGCGTTCTCCTTCCCGGGGCATGACGCTGCTGGAACTGCTGGCGGCATCGGTTTTGCTTTCGATTATCATCAGTGCGGTGTTGCTGTTGTACTCGCAAAGCTGGGCAGCCTCGGTCAAGGACAATGAACACCTTACTGCAACCCACATCGCCCAGTACACCTTGGAAGAATGGCTGGCAAGACATGATTATCTGACGGTTAAAGATAGGATGAGTGCCAGTCCTCTCACACTTGGGAATGATGCTGTCCTCAGAGAAATCTGGGCTGCCAACACCGGGTACCAGTCCTATACGCCCAGGATTGAGCTGGCCTTTGCCGATTCCACCCGGAATGAAGGGCCCATTCGCGTGACGATTACCATTGAGAGCAAAAACAAAAGAGCGGTGACATTGCACGGCATTATGAGTGAATCAAAACCGGAGAAAAATGATTAGTTTTGCGTGTAGAGGGGGATGGGGGGTGAAGTTCAGCCGCGGTTTTACCCTTGTGGAAGTGCTGGCGGTGACGGTACTGGTCACCATTTTGCTTGGCGCATTGTACGCGATGGTCAATGAGGGATTACGAAACTGGTATCACATCTCGGAACAGACTGAACTGCGCAATGGGGCCAATCTGGTCATGCAAGCCATCCAAAAAGATTTGTTGAAAGCAAAACGTTCCCCTGATGGTCAAGAGGCGGTGTCTGTTGTTGATAAAAATGAATTAAAAATTGTTACCGCGTGGACACAGCCAGATAATTCTCAACCAGCCCAGCCAACAAGCCTGGTGGTGTATACCATTGTAGAAGAATCTGGTAAACCTGCGACAATTTTTCGTTATGCGGGTCCGCCGCCGTCCGGCAGTGCACTTGGGATGCAGCTTATGGTCAGCGATTTGGATTTTTCCAATTCATCGTTTGAACTGCAGAGCAATGGCCGGGTCCTGGTGAAGTTGTCATTGAAAGGGCCGCGCAAAAACGATTTTCATACTTCTTCGTCTTTCCGATATGTATACGGTTCATAACATCCAAGGGGAGAGTGAACCGCCATGATCGGTTGCCAAAAACCAAAAGGCCAAAAGGGCTCGGCATTGGTGGTTATTGCGTTGATCATATTGCTGAGTTCGGTGCTTGGTTTGGCGCTTTTATCCAACACGTTGACCAGTCACCAGTCTGTCTTGGCCAATGAAAATGAGACAAGAGCGAAATATCTGGCTGAATATGCCGCAACCCTTGGGTTGGATGAATTACAGAAGGAGTTGGAGGAGCTTAGCCAACAGTCCGGTCAACAAGTTCGACAATGTGGTGAGATTGATGACATTGTCAGAGAGTTGCTCAATAAGTTTGCAAATAAATCGGGAGTCCCCGTGGAGCAACTGAAAGGGGAAGATTTTGTTTATCGATTGGAATTCGATGAAAGCAGTTTGCAAGAGGCCAAAAACTTATGTGAGCAAAACAGTGCGATTGGGCTCCAGTACGCCGTAAAAGGATATCTGGTTGCCAGTGGAATTGCTGACAAAAATGGGAAACTTCCCAAAAGGGTTACGTTTAAGGTTCCGATACAAATTACCAACGTCGCTGATGTGTTTAATTTCGCCCTTTCAGCCAAGGAAAATATCTGGCTAAACGGCGGAGTGGAAATTCACGGCAGCCTGTATGCCGGGAATGCGCTGGCTTTCAACAAGGTTGCACATTTTTATGACGGATATCGGTATCATTTCACTTCTGTGTATCCAGAGATTAACGGAAAGATCAGCGCCGGATCGCCTGAGAAGAAAGGTAATGAAATATATGAAATAACATATTACGACAGCAAAATAATAGGAAATCACAATATAAAAGAGTATGGTAGTAAAGTGTCTATCGAACAATTAAATAGGAAATTTTATGGAAACTATAAAGTATCCAAGGTATCGTTCATCACATTCCCCGATCTAGATATGAACCAAATTAAAGAAGAAATCAAAACAGTGACAGGATTTTATGCTCCTCCAGACAGTTCACGTAAAACCATTTTTCACAAGCAAAGTCATGGTGTTGACTACTATTATATAACCGATGCGGAAAGGGTACAGAAATGTACCGGAGAATGGGGCAACAGAAAATGCTGGTATGAATGGAGAGAAAGTACAACAACATTTCCTATTGGTGCAAATTACGGCATAAGCAAAAAAGGTCCATATAGAGGTGTTTATTACATCAATGGGAAACTGGATATTGATGGAGACGTGGATCTGCAAGGAACCTTTTACGTCAATGGCGATGTTTCCATGCAGCACACGCAAAAAACGGATAATCCCATTGCAGCTGCGATCATAGCCAAAGGCGAGATTACAATTGCTAATAACAATCTGTATCAAGACGATCCGGCAATCCTGAATGCTTTTTTCTGGTCTCTATCAGATGATTTTGTAATCTATGGTGTCGGCTCCAACTTAAAGATAAATGGTGGCGTGATTGCCAAAAATATTGTGCTTAATGGTTTGCGAGGTAGCAAAAATGGTAAGACGATCAGTCCCAACCCACAAGAGTACAAAGACAAAAATGGTAAGAAATGGCCTTCCCGCTTGACCATTGTCTACGACGAACAATTCATCACCCATCCGCCAGCCGGTGTGCCGACGAATGAAGGATTTAAACTCAGCCAGATCGGACAATGGGAGTATGTGGAAGAATGAGGAACGAAAGAAAAAAGTAAAAGGGAGGAAGACATGTTCCTGAGGAAACCGTCTGGTGTGGGTATCTCCCTGCACGCAGGCCAGATCGAGATTGCGCACACACAGGGACGGGGGGAGAAAGCCCTGAAACAGATGCGGGTGGAGCGTATTCCCTTTCTTCCTGATGAATACGAAAACGGACGCATCCATCACGTGAACCAGTTTGCCGGCAAGGTGAATCAGGTGTTTGAAAACCTGGGGCTGCCGCGCCGGAAGGTGACGATTGCGTTACCTTCTTCCGTGACTTTCTTGCGCACGCTCAGGATGCCGCGGATGAAGAAACACAAACTGCGGGAAGTGATCCAGTTTCAGATCGGCAAGGAGATTCACCTCCCTTTCGCCAATCCGGTGTTCGATTTCGATTTCCTGCCTCCCTCCCTGGATGTCGCCAAAGAGGGAGGAGATAACGATTCGAGACATGGACAACCGGGTTCCCGTGAGGATGAGGTGCCTGTGCTCCTGGTGGCCGCTCCGGGTGAAGTGGTCAACGGTTTGCGGCATGCCTTTGAGCAGGCCAACGTAGAGCTGGGTGTCATGGAGGTGAAGGGACTCAGCATTCTCCGGGCCCTGAAGGCGATGGGACGCAAGCTTGCTGGCAACTTGGTCATTATGGAATTTGGCATGGATCGGATTGAGGCCCATTTCTATCAGACGGGAGCGCTCGTTTTCAGCCGCACGCTGGAACTGGTGCCGGAAAGATACATTGCAAGCGCGGCTGCCGCGGAACCCGACCTCCCTGCAGATGGGACAAAACCGCAGAAGGACCGCACGGATGAGACGCCCCATACCAATGCCTGGATGCTGCTGGAGAAGCTGGGGCTGGAAGATCGCTTCGAAAACATGGTTCTCGAATTGTCTTATCAGGTGGAACGGTTTATGAATTTCTTCCAACATACCTTCCACCAAGCGAACGAACAACCGGTTCGCAACCTCTGGCTGACCGGACAGGTGCCGTTTCCCGGACGGCTGCTGAAAAGCATGTCGGAGCGGCTGGGCATGATCAATATCCAGTTTGTCCACTTGCAGGGTTTTTCCCCTCGGACAAGCGCTTCCCGGACGGAAGAACAGGGGAAAGAGGCTCTGTTCAGCCTCTCAGCGGCAGGCACGGCGCTGAAAGGGGTGGTCCGTGATGGAAATTAACCTGTTGCCGCAACCGTCCCCCGTTCAGCGGCTTCGTTCCATTGCCCTTCTCTCGGCGGCCGGAGTCTTGGTTCTGGCCAACCTTTGGTTTGGCCTCAACTGGGTCAGCGCCGGCAATCAGCAGCGGCAACAGGAGCAAAACCTGCAGGAGGCCAACCGGCAGTTGCAAGCGTTGCAGGCAGAACTTCAGAAAAAGTACCGGGTGGAGACCTTGGCGAACCAGTATCAGGTATTGATGGACTGGTCAAACAGCCGCCCGGACTTTCAGGAAGAGATTCACCTGCTGTCTTCGCTTTTGCCGAAGAAGAGCTTTATCACGCAGGTGCAGTTTCTGGAGGAGCGGAAGTTTGCGCTCCAAGTGATTCTTCCTGACATGGAATCGGTATCTACCTACCTTCGCTTGCTGGAAGAGCATCCAAAAATTGAGCACATCCTGGTCCAGTCCGTGACCCGTCAGGAAAGGGATGCTTCTGGTGAAGGGGCCATCTCCTACCTCGTTCCGGTGCCGGTGTCTGAACGTGGATTAGCCGCCCGGTCAGTTGATGGTCTGATGCATGCTTTTTGGGAGAAACATCTCCGTCCACTGCTTTTTACCGGGGTAGCGTATGCGTCAGATAATGGACAGGATCCGGTTGACGAAGGATCAGATGCCGGCCAGCGGGAACAGGACAGTGGATTGGCAGGAGAAAACGATCCTGACGCCATCCCTTCACCGGAGGGTGGTGACGGCGGTGGACCCAATGGCCAGGGACCAGGCGGTGAGCAAGGAGATGGGAGAGGAGGCCAGGGGGAAACGCATGCCGGCCCGCCGGTGGTTACCTACCAACTGGACCTGCAAGTGACGATGAAACGAGACTCTTGAAAGGGCTAGATGCCATGAAATCCATGACACAATCCGAGAAATGGCTACTCGTCGTCATATTTGTGTTGTTGGTTTTGGGCTGTGTAACCGGCTATTTTGCCTGGCAAGCGAGCAGCCGGCTGGCTGATGTCCGCATGCAGGCGTCAGACGCCTCAAGACAGGTGGAGATGATGGAGGCCCGCTTGGCCAAGGCGGTTTCCCCTCCTGATTTGGCAACGATGAATCGGGCAATTCCGGCCGATTGGGAGATGCCCCGGTTTTTCGCCGATGTGACGTTGCTGGCGAATGCGTACGACTTGCAGATCCATGCCGTCACTCCTGGCGAGCCGATTCAGCCGGAACCCCGGCAGGAATCGCAGTCCTCTGCTGCCGATGGGAAGGGTGCGGCGGATGAAGCGGAAGGGGCGGATAAGACGGATGGGGGGGAAGAAACGGATGGGGCAGAGAAGGCAGAGAAGACGGATGGCGGTGGCGACGCCGCTGACGAGCATGCCGGCGGGAAAGCGTTCAGCCCGGAACCGCCCGCATCCCTCTCCGGCGTCTATACATTGCCCCTGACGCTTCAGGTCAAGGGGAACATCACCGAAGTGCTGGCGTTTATTGATGAGCTCCAACATTTGCCCCGGCTGGTGTGGGTGACGGGTTTTGAACTTCTGGTGGAAGACGAGGAGCAGGATGCCGGCAAGATGTTTCAAAAGCCGATTGATTTGAAGATTAATCTGAATCTGTATTCCCATGCGCCATGGGATGTGGCCGGATATACGGAAGATTGGCCGTTTGATATTCAACCGGCCGACAATGAGGAAGCTTTTGACGCTCCATAGTTTGTTCAACAGTTTGTTCAACTGAAGTTTGCTCCACGGTTTGCTCAACTGACGGATAGACCTTTTTCCAATGTGGATTGGCCTGAGCGGTGAAGTGACTGGCTCAGGCGTTTTTTCTTTAATCTTTGTGAATTTTTGTTTGACCGTAGAAATCATTGAATGATAATGTTGAATGGTAGCATACATACCTCGTTGCACGAAAGATTTCGGAGTTTCTCCGATTCCGATTCTGAGGAAAGGTTGGGGGAAGAGAAACCATGGCTCTGGAACTGAGAGATGTGACAAAGCGGTTCGGTTCGCACGTGGCGGTGAACCGGCTGAACCTGAAGGTGGAGGAAGGGGAGTTGTTCGGGCTCCTCGGGGCCAACGGAGCGGGAAAGACGACGACGATGCGGATGATCCTTGGCTTGCTGGCGCCGACAGAAGGGGAGATTACCTGGTTCGGGCGGCGGATGGGATACGACCTGAGCCACCAGATTGGCTATTTGCCTGAGGAGAGAGGTTTGTATCCGAAACTGAAGGTGGAGGAGCAGCTGGTGTACCTTGCCCGTCTGCGGGGGATGGAGAAACGGAAGGCGCAGCGACAGCTCCGTGAGTGGTTGGAACGGTTTCATGTCAGCCATTATGCGGATAAACGGGTGGAGGAGTTATCCAAAGGAAACCAGCAGAAGATTCAGTTCATCACCGCGGTGCTGCACCAGCCGAAGCTCCTGATCCTGGATGAACCGTTCAGCGGACTGGATCCCGTCAATGTGGAACTTTTGAAAAAGGCAGTGCTGGATCTGAAGAAGCAGGGAACGACCATTCTTTTCTCCAGCCACCGGATGGAGCATGTCGAGGAGCTGTGCCGCACGCTCTGCATTTTACGCAACGGCGAGGCCGTCCTGCAGGGGGATCTGGCCCAGATCAAGCGCTCGTACGGGAAGAAAACGGTTCGCCTCAGGATGGCCGCCGAGTGGCCTGACCTTGCGGCGATTCAGGGGGTCGAGCGGGTGCACCGCACCGCCTTGGGGTATGAGGTCAAGGTGCGTGATGAGGCTGTTGCCCAGACCATTTTGCAAGAGGCGTTGAAGGTCGGCGAGGTGACCGGATTTTCCCTGGAAGAGCCTTCCTTGCATGAGATATTCATCGAGAAAGTGGGCGCCGCCTACGACGAAGGTGGAGGCGAGGGGGAATGAACCGGAAGTTTTTCCTGATGGTCGGCCATCTTTACCGGAACAAGCTGAAGAGCCCCGGTTTTCTCGCCTCCGTGGGAATCATGGCGGCAGTCGTGGCCCTTCTCTGCTTTTTGCCGATGATCATCATGGGGATCATAGAACGGAGCCCGAAGGAAATGCAGGTGATCGGGCTGGCGGACAGGACGGGAGACGGCTGGGCAACGCTGCTCACCGATACGAACCATCTGCCTGAAAACGCGCCCTACCGTCTGGAGCCGGTTTCCGATTCGGGGAAACAGGGAATGGATATCCGCGAGTTGGCCGGGGAAAAGGTGGCGTCCGGCGAATGGGCAGGGATACTGGAACTCCGCGACGGCGATGAATCGGCCGCCAGACCGGCAGTTGAAGCGGTATACTGGACGGATGAGAAAGATGCGTCCGATGTGCTGTTTTTTCTCAAACAGCTCCTGAACACAGCCGCTTTTCAGCAGAGGGCGCAGCAGCTGGGCCTTGGCCAACGGGAGTTGGCCTGGCTGGATGCGCCGCTGAAGTTGGAAAAAGTGGCCCTGGAGGAAGGAGCCAAGGATGAACTGGAGCTGAACATTGCACGGGCTTTTGTGTATCTTACGGTGATGGCCCTGTATTTTATGCTGATTCAGTACGGGAATATGGTTTCGACCGAAGTGGTGGTCGAAAAGAGTTCCCGTGTCATGGAGATTTTGGTTTCCAGCGTGCCGCCGGCGCAACAGCTGTTTGCCAAAGTGCTGGGCGTGGGTTTGCTGGCCTTGACCCAGATGGCCATCGTGGTGCTGACGGGTGTCTTCTTTTTTCATCTCGCTGATCCGCTGGGGCAGCTTGACATTCAGTTGCCGCCCCTGCCAGTGGAATTGCTGCTGGTTGCGTTGGGTTATCTGATTCTCGGTTACTTGCTGTATGCGACGCTGCTGGCTTCCCTGGCCTCGCTGGTGAGCCGTCTGGAAGATGCCGGCATCATTCAGTCGCCGGTGTACATCTTTTTGGTGGGCGGGTTTTTCCTGACCATGTACGGTCTTGGCTCCCCTGATTCCCCGCTTGTGGCTGCGGCCTCGTGGGTGCCGTTTTTTACGCCGATGGTGATGTTTCTCCGCATCGGCATGGGCATGGCGGGCACGCCCGAAGTGCTGGGTTCCACGTTGTTGATGGCGGTGACGATTGCCGTTTTTGTGGTTCTTGGAGCCCGTTGGTACAAACGGGGCGTGTTCCGTTACGAGCCCATACGGGGTGCGTGGCGGCTGGGCCGTCCTGCGGCAAACGCTGGAGGGAAAGGGGACCGGGAGAGATGAGAGGATTCCGTTTGGTTTTCGCGCATACCGTGATGCAGCAGGTGCGTTCCAAAGCGTTCATCATCATCAACGCCGCCATGGTTCTCATTATGACGGCCGCTTTTTACCTGCCGGGCTTGATCCATGCTTTGTCTGAACCGCCTGTGGTGGGCGTCTATGATCCGACAGACCGGGTCTGGCCTCTGTTGCAAGAGGAGTGGCGCGGTCTTGCGGCCCCGGAATACCGTCTGGAAAGGGTGGAAGCCCCGGCAGGTTCCCAGGCGCGGCATGAGGCAGAGGAGCAGATTGCAGAAGGCCGGTGGAAAGCTTTCTTGCATGTTCATGCGGAAGGTCCGGTTGGTTCCGGCCTGCCGGGTTACACCTATCTGGCGGAACATCTCAGCCATCAGGAGCTGATGGCAGCGCTGGAAAGAGATCTGCACAAAGTACAACAACGCCTGGCGGCGAAGCGGATTGGCTTGTCGGAGGAGGAGCGAAACCGCCTTTTTGCGGAGGTTCCCCTGTCGGTGAAGCGGCTGGAGAAGGCATCAGGCGTGGCGGACGACGGTTCAAAGGAGACAGAGAGCGCTGTGCCGTTCGGCATGGATGGCGCGGTCAGCCTTGTCATGGGCTTGAATGTGCTGCTGTATATCATGATCGTGATGCATGGCAATGTACTGGCATATATGGTGGCCCGGGAGAAAGATTCGCGCGTGATGGAGATTCTCGTTTCCAGCATCCCTCCCTTGCAGCAGTTCTGGGGGAAGGTGCTGGGGGCGTCTGTGCTGGGGCTTCTGCAAATCCTGTTTTTTCTCTCCGTGGCCTGGCTGAATCTGCTGATCGCAGGCCGGGCAGGATTTGAGCCGCCTTCCTTTCTTCGCCTGCCGGAGGTTCCTTGGACGTTGTGGCTGTTGGCGTTCGTGTTCCTGCTGCTTGGTTACCTGTTGTACAACACGATGTATGCGGCGCTGGCCTCTCTCGTGACCCGTGCGGAGGAACTGAACCAGATGCTGTCGCCGCTCATCACCATCCTGACGTTGGTTTACATCTCTGTTTTTATCGCGATCGCGTTTCCCGAGTCGAAACTGGTTGTGATCCTGTCTTATATTCCCTTTTTTGCTCCCATGCTGATGCTGCTTCGCTACGGACTGGAATCGGCGGCCTGGTGGGAGGTGGGATTGTCCATTCTGATCCTGATTCTCACCTTTTTGGGCATTGCCCGTTTTTCGGCGCGGTTGTATCAGGGCGGTGTGATGCTTTACGGCAAGCGGCGCAAACTGCGTGAAGCGATCCGTGCGGCGCGGGATTAGCAGGAGACGTGGGATCAGACGGCACGGGATAAAAAGACATGAACAAGGCCGCTTCTCCGGTATAGCTTGGCCACCTGCATGCATAGGATGGTACCAATCAGCTTAGGAGGAGCGTGTCATGGATGAATGAGGATTTGAACAAGTGGATGAACAGGAAATCGATGGACGGGCCCATGGTTCGCATTCGGGCGTTTTCCGAAAGGGAAAAGGAATGTCATGAACCGTCCGGGCGCCTCGCTTTTCATGCCGACCGTCACCATCTCAGCCGTCAGCATGGACGATCACCCGCGCTTCATCCGGAACATCCATCAGGGTCAGGGGAGGCCGCGGCGTTGTTTCCAAGCGAACCGAACCGGCCCTTTCTGAACCGGCCCGATGAAACGCAGCCGGCAGCGAAGCGATTCCCATTTGCCAAGGACGATTCCTTGAGCGAACCTTCTGCCGCCGCTGCCTCTGTCCATGAAGCGTCTGGCGACAGATGGCCGCCGCGCTGGCGACAATCACCTGTGATGACGGGGTTGATGATTGTCGCCGGTGCGGTGATGGTCGGCCTGTTCATGGGGTGGACAGTAATGACATTGCTTTCACCGATTGCGACGGGGTGAACTTTTGTGTGGGTTCTAGATCAGATTCCTATGTTTGGCGATTGTTTGATAAATGATTTAATAATATAATATTTAAGAAAAAGACTGGAGGCGGAATGGATTTTCGCTTGAAAGGAGCATCAAGGATGAAACACGTTAGCATCGTGTTAGATGAAAAAGACTTGCAGAAGTTAAAGGAATGGTTTAATACTGCTTCTGACGATGAGGCCGTTCAATATGCAGTATATCATGTGTTGAACAAAGAGATATTTAACGATTTACTTGAATTGGAAGGAAAAGTGAAGTGGGAAGGCAACTTGGATGAGATGAGAGCTGACCGTTAATGATCTTAGTAGATACCAGTGTATGGATTGACTTTTTCAATGGTACGAATTCAAAGGAGAAAGATCTACTTCGTCAATTGATAATCAATCATGTTCAGGTATCTTTAACAGATCTAATTTTGACAGAAATTTTGCAAGGAATTCGTGACCATCGTCAGTATGAACGGGTTAAAGACCTTTTGTTGCGGTTAAATATTTTGCATGCCGTGCCTGTGAAAACCTATATTCATGCGGCAGAAATATATCGTACGTGTCGCAATAAAGGGTTTACAATAAGGAAGACTATAGATTGTTTGATTGCGGCTGTGGCGATAGAATCTGACTGCCAATTGCTGAGCAAGGATAAGGACTTTATATCTATCGCACGATGATGAGATCAATCCAAACCGAACAGGCCAGATTTCTCGCGAAAGCCGGCATCGCGAAGAAATGGGCCTGTTTTCCGCATTATTGGCAGCATGGTTTGGCATAATCATTTGGCCGCGTCATAGACATGATTTTGTCGGACTGCCTTCCGTTCCACCCGGAATACTTGAAACAGGATGAACAACAGCACCATCACTTGCGGAATAAATGTTTCCCATGTGGGATAGCACCCGATCCAGTTCCATGACGGAAGGAATTCCGAAACGTGGGATGAGATGTTTCCCGCCACCTGCAAGGCGTGGATACTTTCGCCGAGAAATTTGATCACCAGATAATAAATGAGAACCGTCCCGCCCAGAAAAAGCGGGCGCAATGGAATCCAGGCGCTGCCTTTGACAATCACAAATCCGAGCAGCAAGAGCAAAACCGCGGCCATGCCGATGCCCGTGAGGAGTTGTGCCGGGTGAATCGATGGAGCCATGCCGATGTAAAAAATGGTTGTTTCGGCCCCCTCGCGCAGAATCGCAAGGCCAGAAACCAGGAACAGCGACCACAGGTTGCCACTTGCCAGCGCCATCCCAACCTGTTGTCGTATATATTCGTTCCAGGCTTTCATGCGGGATTTTTCATGCAGCCAGATGCCGACGGCCAGCATCAGAACGACCGCAATCAGACCGATGCTTCCTTCCAGCAATTCGCGGGCGCTGCCGGTGGCCGCATTGGAGAGCGCATAGTTTAACACGATGGCCAGCAAAGCGCTGGTGAGAAGCCCGGCGATGGCGCCGTTCCAGACCCATTTTTGCCTGGACGCATTGCCGGTACGGCGCAGGAAAGCCAGCAAAGCAGCCAGGATCAGCAGCGCTTCAAGTCCTTCGCGCAACAGGATGGCGGCGGCATCCCAGGCGGTGTAACGGCTTTGGTTTGCAAAGGGTGCCAGTTCCGACTGGAGGGCGGCAATGGTTTTGGAGGCTTGGTCCACCCTCGGAGGATTGGACAGGAGATCGCTGACCGCTTCCGTCATCTGGTTTTCGATGCGGGCATAGGTTTGCGGGTCGCGGGTTTGCACGACGCCTTCAATGGCCAGCCAGGCGTTGATAAAGGACTGCAGGTGATTGGCCGCTTCCTGGATGTTGCCGGAGCGGATCGCGCCGTCTGCCTGATTCAGCAGGTCCATGGCGTCCTGAACGGTCCACTGGCGTGACGAGTTTGGATGATCCGCTCCGTCTGGATTTTCCTGCATTTTTCCATGCGCGTAATTTTCAACCGTCTGGAGCAATGCGGCCACTTGGCTTTCTGCTGCTTCTGCTTTTGGGGGTTCTGCCTGCAGGGAGATCCGGGCCAGGCTCATTTTTGTCTCAATCTCTCCGTATACTTGCTTGTTGTCTGCCCGGATGGCTGATTCCATTTTCAACCACTGGGCATCAAACCGTTTAAACGCCTGATTGGCTTGGTCCCAATTTTGTTGCCGGATTTCGCTCAAACATTGCCGCAACGTGGGCAGCAGCGATTTTGCCGCTTCTTTGCCGTCCGTTTTTTGGCCGCCGGTCTGCTGGGTGTTGACAAATGTTTGAGTGGCTTTGGCCAGCCTGGAAATGGCCGCGTAAGCTTCGTCCGGTTTGGTTCCGCTGCCGGCCAGCGCTTGCCTGGCTTCGGCCAGTGCCGTGGCCACATTTTCGGCCAGGGGCGTTTTGGCGGGATGGAACGCTTGCCATTGTTTTTCGAATTGCTCCAGTTCCGCAGCGGCTTTGTCCCAGTGGCCGTCCCTGGCTTCCACAAGAGCGCCTCCGACCAGCGGCAACAATGTGCGCTGGATGTCCGGTTCATGCGGTTCCTGTGCCGCTGCCCCTCCTTTTCCTGCTGGAAAAAGCAACAAGAATACGGCGGCGATGAAGACCATCCCCGCCTTCAACATCCAATGCGCTTTTCCTTCATACATTTTCGCGTTCCCCTCCGCGCTGTTTGTTCGGACTTTTTCTTTCAAATTTTTTCTAACTCCCAAAGAGGGTTTCGCCGATATAGCCGCCTGCACGGGTGCCCGGCAAGCAGGCAAAAA
This sequence comes from Bacillus thermozeamaize, assembly GCA_002159075.1. NCBI lineage: Bacteria > Bacillati > Bacillota > Bacilli > Caryophanales > Bacillaceae > Bacillus > Bacillus thermozeamaize. Next base: position 45,538 of record LZRT01000079.1, on the reverse strand, counting down.
CCGCGCTTCCCACATGCACGATGTATTCGTTCAATTTGTCGTTGGCGGCCAGACGCTGCTGAATGGGGATAAACTGTTTCCGCGGATCGCGCTGGAAACAAATGAATACCAGTCCCGCATCCAGTTTGCCCGTACGGGTGTCCATTCCGCTGGAATAGGAATAGGAACGGCGCAAAATCTGTTCCGTGCCGTTCCCATGCGCCAGCCGGACGTGGGAATTCCAGGGGATCACCCACTCGCCTTTTTCGTTTTTGGCATCCAGTGGAAGCGGGTCGAACTCATCCTTCATGCCGAGGGGAGCGCCGCTCTTCCGGTAGCGGCCAAACGTGGCCTCCTGCTCGCTGAGCGTGGTGCGGTCCCATATTTCAATGTGCATGCGAATGCGCCTGACCACCATGTAGGTGCCATGGACCATCCATGCGGGGCCGTCGGAAGGCTGCACCCAGACAACCTGGTTCATGACTTTTTTGTCGTTGACGTCGGGGTTGACCGTACCATCTTTAAAACCTAGCAGATTGCGCGGTGTTTCATTGATTTGGCCTGGTGTTCCCAGCCGCTGAAATCCTTCCTGCATCCACCGCAGGACAGCCGCTCCCCGCGCGATGCGTGCCAGGTTGCGCACGGCGTGAAAGGCCACCTGCAGATCATCCGCACACACCTGCACGCCTATATCTCCGCCGCACCATTCGCTTTGCAGGTTGTCTCCCGGAAAGCGCGGCAGATCGGCCAGTGCGGGAGGGCGTTTGGAGGCAAGCCCAAACCGCCGGTCGAAGAGAGACGGGCCGACGCCAAACGTGATCGTCAGTCTGGAAGGACCGAGGCCGGCTGCTTCCCCTGTATCAGAAGGCGGCAAATGGGGATGTTCGTTTTGTGTTCCCACCAGTTTTCCGCTGCACATTGCCGCAGCGGCTTCCGTCCAGGCACGAAACAGACTGGCAAGCTCCGACAGCTTGTTTGTGGTGACATCAAAGGCCGCAAAGCACAGAAAGTTTTGCGGCGGTGTGCTGATGCCTGCCTGATGTGTCCCGTAGAAAGGAACCTGCCCGTTCGTCCGCTGTGCCGGCACCGTGTTGCCCGGGGATTTGGCAAACTTGAAGGATGGCGCCAGCAGGCCGCTGCCTCCAAAATATCCCAGTAAAAGACCGATGCCGCCCATGCCCATCATTTTCAGCCAGTCGCGCCGGGTGATTGTCTGCTTTGATTTTTCCGTCTTGGATTCTCCCATTTTTGGTTCCCCCATCTTGGTTTCCCCCGTCTTTTCCCCAACTTTCATTCGCCATTTATGTCCCCAGGATGGTTCCCATATTGGACAGCGGTTCTGCCAAGGCGTCGATAACTTGGCTGAGTTTTTTGGTCTCCTCTTGCGTCAGTTCGGTGTACAGGACATATCCGTCGCCTTTTTTATAGGGAGCGAGCGCCTGGAACACGTCGTCAAACCGTGCTTCAATGGTTTTTGCCAGGGTGGGATCCTTTTTCTCCAGCGCCGGCTGCAGCAGTTCGAAAATTTTCAAAGCACCCTCCACATTGGCGGCAAAATCGTACAAATCGGTATGGGAATACCGTTCTTCTTCACCCGTGACCTTGGTGGAAGACACTTCGTTCAACAATTCCACCGCACCGGTGATGAGCATGCTGGGGTCGATTTCGACCGTTTCGACCAATGCCCGCAGCTGCTTGGCGTCGTTTAAAAGCTGATCGGCGAAACTTTCCATTCCGTTGGTCGTCTGATCCACCCAAAGGGCCTTTTCAATCCGGTGGAAACCCCGCCACTCTTTTTCGTCGACGTCATTTTCCCGCGCGTCGATGTTCGGGTCCAGATCGCCGAATGATTCGGCGATCGGCTCAATCCGCTCGTAGTACATGCGGGTGGGAGCGTACAGCGCTTTGCTTTTGTCAAGATCGCCCGATTTTACGGCCGCGACGAATTCTTCCGTCGCCTTGACGAACAGGTCGCTTTGTTCAATCACATATTGTCGGTACCCTTCCACCGCATCTTTGAAATCGGCGTCGGAATGGGTATCGGCAGTGCCTGATGTGGGCGCGGCCTGCCCGGTGTTTTCCTGGCGAGCCGGTGATTCAGAGGAATTGGTTTGCTGGTTTGCGGAACATCCGATCAACAACAAGGAAACTCCGAGCATCATGACGGATAATAGATGCCGTTTCTTCATGCTCACCATCCACTCCTGACGAAGAATGATAATGAGAATTATTTTCATTCAATGACATTATCACAGATGAGAATGGTTTTCAATGATTTTTTGCAAGCGTTGCGTGTATTGGTAGAGCACGACGGCCGGTCTTGTTATGGAAACGGCCGTTTGGTAAACTGCAAGAGAATGGAATATTTTGCATTTTCGTACTGGAGGTAGGGAGCTCATGGAACGGGAAATCCAGGCGGTGGAACGGAATCAGATCATGATTCGTGATGTGCCGGAGGAGGAACGTCCGCGCGAGCGGATGTTGCAGTTCGGGGCGGAAGCCTTGAGCAATGCCGAGCTGCTGGCGATTCTCTTGCGCACGGGTTATGCCCGGGAGTCGGCGCTGTCGCTTGCGCAGCGTCTGTTGGTTGAAGCGGAAGGGTTGAGCGGGCTGATGCGCCTCCGACTGGAGGAATTGATGCAGAAAAAGGGGATAGGGCTGGCCAAGGCGGTCCAGGTAAAGGCCGGCATTGAGCTGGGACGCCGCATCGCGCGGGACAGCCAGTTTCGCGAAAGGGTCACGATTCGCACGCCAAGGGATGCGGCCCACTACATGATGGAAGAAATGCGTTATCTTGCGCAGGAGCATTTTGTGGTCCTGTTTCTGAACACGAAGAATCAGGTGAGCGCCCATGAGACGATTTTCGTCGGCAGTCTGAACGCATCCATCGTCCATCCGCGGGAAGTGTTCCAGGCGGCGATCAAGCGCAACAGCGCTTCGATCATTTGTCTCCACAATCATCCCAGCGGCGATCCGACGCCCAGTCCTGAGGACGTGGAGGTGACCAGGCGGCTGGTGGAAGCGGGGAAGATTCTGGGGATTGAGGTGCTTGATCACATCATCATTGGCGACAGGCGCTATACCAGCATGAAGGAAAAAGGATTCATGTAAACCATGGATGCATAAGCCAAATAGGTACATAGGCGAAAAGGTTCTTTTTTCCATAAAAAATTCATCCCTTCCCCCTCAAACAGCGGCTTACAGAAATGGGCCATTTGCGGTATAATATTCGATTGTATGGCCATTTTGTTTTTCCTCCATGAACGGAAGCGGGCCTTTCCATCTTCATTTAGAAAATGAGACAGCAAGATGGTCGAAGGTCCGGCTTGCCTCTTCCAATTCAGATCCTTTTGACAATGAATACCGTCACTCACACAGTCCTTCACATATCCAAGCCGAAGTCAATCTGCAGCATATCTCGAAAAACGGTTCTGAAAAAGAAGGGAGAACAATCCATATGGCATTTGCAAGGGATTTGGGTATCGATCTGGGAACGGCCAATACACTGGTTTATGTCAAGGGGAAGGGCGTTGTGTTGCGCGAACCATCCGTCGTCGCGTTGCGCACGGATACCAATACGATTGAGGCGGTGGGTGAAGCGGCCAAAAAAATGATCGGCCGGACGCCGGGCAACATCGTAGCGGTGCGGCCGATGAAAGACGGCGTGATAGCTGATTTTGAGACGACGGAGACGATGTTGCGCTATTTTATCAACGAAGCGCTGAAGACGAACAACCGTTTCATCAAACGCAAGCCCTATGTGATGGTCTGTGTTCCTTCCGGAATCACGTCGGTCGAAAAGCGCGCGGTGGAGGATGCGACGAGAAATGCCGGCGCACGGGAAGCCTTTACCATTGAGGAGCCGTTTGCGGCGGCGATAGGCGCCGACTTGCCGGTATGGGAGCCTACAGGCAGCATGGTCGTGGATATCGGCGGCGGAACGACCGAAGTGGCGATTATCTCGTTGGGCGGCATCGTCACTTGCCGTTCCATTCGCATCGCAGGCGATGAGATGGATGAGGCGGTGATTCAGTATATCAAGCGCACTTATAACCTGCTCATCGGGGAACGCACGGCGGAAATGCTGAAAATGGATATCGGTTCGGCGATTGTGCCGGAGGAAAATATGAAAAGCGAGATCCGCGGCCGCGATCTGGTGACCGGACTTCCGAAGACGATTCATATCACGGCCAGAGAGGTGGCTGAGGCGCTGGCTGAACCCACCAGTGCCATTGTCGAGGCGGTCAAGGTCACGCTGGAAAAAACGCCGCCTGAACTTGCTGCTGATATCATGGATCGCGGCATCGTCCTGACGGGCGGCGGGGCATTGCTGCGAAATCTGGATCGGCTGATCGCCCAGGAGACCGGGATGCCGGTGTTTGTGGCGGAGAATCCGCTGGATTGTGTGGCCATCGGCACAGGGCGGGCCTTGGAAAACCTCCATCTTTTCAAATCGCGAAACAGGCTCCTGAACATCTAGTCAGACGACGGCCATGGCCTATGGCTTGTTTCATGTGAACATAGCAGTGAAGAACCGGTAAGTGGGTGTTTCTGTTGTCAAAAATTGGTAGGACACTGATTCTGATCCTTTTGGGTATCATGTTGGCTGCGGCACTGATCGGGATGACGGCCGGCACGCGGATGACGCTGAGCTTTCCGGAAAAAGTGTTCAAAGATGTGTTGACATGGACACAAGACCAACTGAACAAGCCCGCTCGCGCTGTAGCGGGCTTGTTTCAGGATATGAGCGGCATGTTCCAGTTATATGAAGAAAACCAGGTGCTGAAAAAAAGCCTGGAGCATTATGCGCAATTGGCCGCTGAAAACGAGGAGTTGCGGGCGCAAAACAAACGGTTGAAAGAGATGCTGGACTACCAGCAGAAGGAGAACAACTACACGCTGAAACTGGCCCGGGTGGTGGCTCGCGATCCGGATCGGTGGATGAATAACGTGCTGGTCATCGACCTGGGAGAAAAAGATGGCGTGCGGCCGAACATGGCCGTGATCACGCCCCGGGGTGTGATTGGCAAGGTGGTTCAGGTGAGCCATTCATCGGCCAATGTCCAGCTGATTACGGACGTGGAAAACGGCAGCCGGGTTTCGGCGGTGGTGCAGGGGCCATCGCGGGCGATCGGCGTGATTGATGGCTACGACGCGCAGCAAGGGACGTTGATTCTGTCAAAAGTGCCGCTGGAAGATGCGATTGAGCCGGGACAACGGGTGGTCACTTCCGGATTCGGAGGGATCTTTCCGCCTGGCTTGCTCATTGGCACCATTGAGTCGGTGCAGACGGGAGAGAACGGATTGTCCCTGGAGGCCCGGGTGCGTCCGGCTGCCGATCTGGTTCATTTGGATGAGGTGTTTGTGATCATGGGCGGGATGGAGCGATGATGGCTCCAGGCGTGCGAAACGGAAAGCAGCATCTCATGTTTGTCCTGTGGGGGTTCGTGGCTTTTGTTCTGGATGGAACCGTGTTGCAATGGTTTTCTCCGGATGTGTGGGGGGCAAGCCAGATGGTTTCGCCTCACCTGACCCTGGTGGTTGCCGCCTGGTGGGCGGTTTATCATGGGCCATATCAGGGGTTGGCTGCGGGCGCCTTGGTCGGCTTGGCCAAAGATCTGATCTACGGTTTTACGCTTGGGCCCTCCGCCGTGGCAATGGGCCTGGTCTGTTTTCTGGCGGGATCGTTGAGCCGTTTGATCCAACCCGGTTTTTGGTTTCTCTTGCTTGTGGCCGCCGTGGGAGATTTGTTTTACCAGGCTGCGCTGTTGACCGTTTACCGGTTGTTTATTTCTTTTACGGTGCCGTTGGAGTGGGTGTTGCTTCACCGATTCCTGCCCACAATGGTCGCCAACGTGCTGTTTGCCTTGTGCCTGTACCCCATGATGCGCCGCTTGCTTGACCGCGTCGCAACAAGTGAGGTGGGACGGGATTGAGAGAGACGGCAGAGCAGGAAAAAAAGTTGCTGGAACCGAAGGAAGACAAGCAGCTGGCCAGGCGTTTGATGCTGCTTTTCTTCATTGTTTTCGTGGTTTTCGCGGTACTGGTGTTGCGCCTTGCCCACGTTCAGCTGGTGGCTGGAGAGACCTATGCGATGCTTTCGGAAAACAACCAGTTGAAGCGCCTGCCCATTACCGCGCCGCGTGGGCGGATCCTGGACGCTTCCGGGGAGGTCCTGGTGGATAACCAGACGGTGTTTACCGTCACGTTTCAGCCGTTGGAAGGCAGGAACCAGCCTAAGCAGGACATTCAGGCGATTGCGGAGCACCTGGCAAAGGTTCTGGAGATGGAACCGAAAGAGGTCCTGGAGGCGATGGATGTGGGGCCGCAGCGGCGGATGTCCAGTTACATTCCCCGCAGGATCAAGTCGGGCATATCGCCGGAAGTGATGGCCTACCTGGAAGAACACCGGAACGAGCTGCCGGGGGTGGATGTCGTCCCGGAACCGATGCGCAAGTATGTTTACGGCAATTTTTTAAGCCATGTGCTGGGTTACACGCGTCCGGTCCCGGCGGATGAGAAGGACAAATATCTGGCCAAGGGGTACCGGGCGGATGATCGCGTCGGCGTGTTCGGGCTGGAAGCGCAGTATGAGGACGTGCTGAAGGGCATTGACGGGTATATGGAAGTGTTGGTCAACTCCCGTTATGAGCAGGTCGGGAAGAAAAATGTGGTGGCTCCCGTGCGGGGGCATGACCTGGTGCTGACGATTGACCGTGATTTCCAGGCCAAGGTGGAGGCGATTCTCGCGGAAACGGTGCGCAGTCTGGCGAAGAAAGGCGTCAGGCAGGCTTCGGCGGTCGTTCTGGACCCCAAGACGGGCGCCGTCAAGGCGATGGCCAACTACCCCAATTTTGATCCCAATATTTTTAATGGCAAGATCTCACCGGAAGTTTACGCAAAAGAGATACAGGGACGCGAGCAGAACATCGCGATTAACGGCAGCTATACTCCCGGATCGGTCGTCAAACCGGCCACGGTCCTGATGGGTATGCACGAAGGGGTGATTACCCCTAAGTCACGGTTGCCTGCCGGGGTGATTCATATCGGGGGCGGAAGAACGGTTTCAGACGGTGGCCGGGCCTCGGGGATGATCACGGCCAAGGTGGCACTGCAACGTTCTTCCAACGTCTTTATGGTGGGGATCGGGGAACGGATGGTGAAGCGTCACCCGGGTCCATACCAAGATCTCTTTCCCGTGTTTGACCGTTATTACCAGATGTTCGGCCTGGGGCAGAAGACAGGCATTGATCTCCCGAAGGAGTCGATTGGTCTGCGGGGGCGTGATAAGTATTACGGGAACTTGCTCTATATGACCTTCGGCCAGTACCACAACTACACCCCGATCCAGCTGGCCCAATACGTGGCAACGATTGCCAACGGCGGTTATCGAATGCAGCCCTACCTGGTGCAGGAGATCCGGCGGGGAACGGACAGACCAGGTGAGGAGGCGGAAGTGATCTGGCGCAAGACGCCCAAGGTCTTGAACCGATTGCCGATGAATCCGGCCTACATCAAGGATGTGCAGGAAGGGATGCGGATGGTGGCCTCGCCAGGCGGAACGGGTTATCGTGTCTATCAGGGATTGCCCTTCCAGGTCGCGGCCAAGACAGGGACGGCGCAGACCGGCGCAGGGGACAACTCGTTGATTTTGGGCTATGCTCCTTATCACAATCCGGAAATTGCCTTTGTCGTCGTCATTCCCAAAGGCGGTGCCGGTTCGGCCGTCAGCGGTCCGGTGTCGCGCAAGATCATCGAGGCCTATTTTGGCCTGGATAAGAAGGAAACGCAAGGGGAAGACCGGTAAAGGCGAAGGCGGGAGCAGGAATTCCGGAAGAAATTGGCGAATTTAGGGATGAACTGTATTTCAATGGGGTGGTGGCGGTGGAAGGGAAGCGAAGCCGGGTGATCATCAAGGGAATGAAAGATGGGCTGCTTTTTCTGCTTGAGGATGAGGCTGACTTTGCGGAGGTGTTATCGGAGCTGGAATTCAAGTTGCAGGAGGCCCATGAGCACTTTTTTGACGGACCGGCGATGAACGTGACCATTCAGCTTGGCAGGCGGGCACTGACGGCTGCCCAAGAAGAGGCTCTCCGTCAGGTGTTTGCGGGGCAGAAAAGTTTGGTCATCCGCGAAATCCGGTCAGATTCCCCCTCTCTTCTGCAGGCCAGCCACACCCGTAATTTGCGTATCGTTTCAGGTACGGTGCGTTCAGGACAGGTCCTCAGGTACGAACAGGATGTCCTTCTGCTTGGGGATGTCAACCCGGGAGGGATCATTCAATCAGCGGGGGATGTGCTGGTGCTCGGGGCCCTGCGAGGGATCGCCCATGCAGGCTGCAGGGGAGCGCGCGATCGGATCATTGCCGCTTCCCTGTTTGTTCCGACCCAGCTTCGCATCGCCGGTCATATCAGCCGGCCGCCGGAGGAATGGTCAGAGGCGGATTGGGTCATGCAATTTGCCTATTTGGAAGGGGATCGCATCTTTATTGACCAGATACACCACTTGTCCCGGATTCGGCCGGAGCTGAGCCTGTATTTTCTGAAGGAAGGGGAACGTGCCAATGGGTGAAGCGATTGTGATCACTTCGGGAAAAGGCGGCGTCGGGAAAACCACGGTGACAGCCAATATAGGCACGGCGCTGGCCCTTGCAGGAAAAAAGGTCTGCCTGGTTGATACGGATATCGGCTTGCGCAACCTGGATGTGATCATGGGATTGGAAAACCGGATCGTTTACGACTTGCTCGATGTGGCGGAAGGGGATTGCCGGTTGCAGCAAGCGCTGGTAAAGGACAAGCGGTTTGATGAGCTGTACCTGTTGCCGGCTGCCCAGACCAAGGACAAGACAGCCATTTCGCCTGCGCAGGTGAAGAAAATCGTGGATGAACTGAAGGCTGATTTTGACTATGTCCTGATCGATTGTCCGGCCGGCATCGAGCATGGATTCAGAACGGCCGTGGAGGGAGCGGATCACGCGATTGTCGTCAGTGTCCCCGAAGTGGCTTCGGTCCGGGATGCCGATCGCGTGATCGGTCTTTTGGAAGCGGAGAAAAAAATCACCCCCCGTCTGGTGGTCAATCGCCTCAAGCCGCGCATGGCCCGACGAGGGGACATGATGGATGTCGAGGAAATGATCCAGGTTTTGTCAATTGACTTGCTCGGCGTGGTGCCGGACGATGAAATGGTGATCAAATCTTCCCACCATGGCGAGCCGACGGTGATCAATCCTGCCGCCAAAGCGGCCATCGCTTTTCGCAACATCAGCCGTCGCATCATGGGTGAAAGCGTCCCGCTGATGAGGCTGGAGGAGGAGCAGGGGTTTTTCCAGCGGTTCCGGAACATGTTCCGGCGGGCTTGAAGCACGGGCGCGTGAACGGCAGAAAGGAAGGGGTTCGACATGCGTTACCAGCTCCGGTATTTCAGGGAATTGGACCTCTATATCATCCTCATCGTGCTCGGGTTGGCCGTTTTCAGTTACATAGGCATTACCGGTGCGGTGCCTGGACAAGATTACCCGCAAAAGCAGCTCCTCTGGTATGGCATTGGATTTGTCGTGATGACGGCTGTGTTGCTGGTTGATTACAGTTACGTCCGCCTGGTTGCGCCGGCGTTGTATATCGCCGGCCTGTTGCTGCTGGCCGGATTGCGGGTGTTTGGGCATGAGAGCAAAGGGGCGCTTTCTTGGTACAAGCTTCCGGGCGGGATACAGTTCCAGCCGTCTGAATTGATGAAGATCTTCCTGATTCTGATGCTCGCCTGGTATTTTTCGCTGCGCGAGGAGCAAGGAAAAGGGCTGGAGCGGTTTTCAGATTTGTTGGTGCCCTTTCTGATTCTTGCCGTCCCCTTGGTTCTCATCCTGCAGGAACCGGATCTCGGCACCTCGCTGGTCCTGATTTGGAGCGCCGGCTTTATGCTGATTTCCGCCAAGATTCGCTGGCAGCACGTGCTCATTCTTTTTTTGGTGTTGGCGATTATCGTGGCGGCATTGGTCGGGTTGTATCTCTGGGATCGCGAAGCGTTTTTCGAAGTGATCAAGCCGCATCAGTGGAACCGGCTGATCTCGTTTATCAATCCGGACGCGGTGCCTGCCGATTTGCGATATCAGGTGGAACAGTCCTTAATCGCTGTCGGTTCCGGCCAGCTTCTGGGCAAGGGGTTGTTTCAGGGAACGCAGGGGAAATACCAATGGGTGCCGGAGGTGCATTCCGATTTTATCTTCACGGTGATCGCTGAGGAACATGGTTTTGTCGGTGCCAGCTTGTTGCTTCTGTTGTTCTTCCTTCTCTTGTATCGCATGTTCCAGATTGCCGCCGACGCCAAGGATACGTTCGGCGTCTATGTGATTATGGGCGTCGTCGGGATGTGGATATTTCACATCCTGGAGAATATCGGCATGACGATCCAGCTAATGCCGATTACCGGGATTCCGCTGCCATTCGTCAGTTACGGCGGCAGTTCGCTGCTGAGCAATTTTGTCGCCCTGGGGCTGGTGCTAAACATCGGCATGCGCCGGAAAAAGATCATGTTCAAAAACTGAGGTTCTGATGGCTGACGGCACATAATCCGCTCTTTCTGCTCATACAAGTGTAGTACAACGCTTGTCTTTTGGGTGGAAAGGGTGGGAAGACGTGAAGTGGAGAAAACCTCCCTCCATAAAACGATATCGCTCCAGGCCGAAGCGACGCCGCCGGCAGTTGATGAGCCGGCTTTCACGCGGGACCATGGCACAGTCCGGCTTTCCTTCGGGCGGGATGCGCTGGGCAGAGAAGTGGGAAAGCGATTACCTGAGGGGTGCCGGCATGATGACAGAGGATTCCTCCACAGGTCAAACGTGGGATGGATGGTCCGCACCGCCACGGCATAGCGGCGGGAGGGAGCCGGCACGGGTCAGAAAGTGGCTCATTCAAGGGATTTTCTCGCTTGCGCTAGTGGCTTGTGTGTGGCTGATCGAAACCAGCACGCACCCGCAGATGGCACCGGTCCAGGCCTGGATGACCGAAGCGTTGAAGCGGGATTTTGACTTTGCGGAAGTCAGTTCCTGGTATGAGGAACAGTTTCAGAGTTCCCCTTCCTTTTTGCCGGTGTTTGCAGCCAATTGGCTTGGCTTTTCGGCGAAGAGCCAGGAGGAAGAATGGACCGCCTTGGCGGGTCAGGTAGCCAAGCCGTTTTCTCCCCAGCATCAAGGGATCCTTCTGAATGCCCCGGCAGGCGGCATGGTCACTGCAGTGGGAACGGGATGGGTGGTGGATGTATCGGAGCGGCCAGGATTGGGGCTGACGGTGGTGGTGCAGCATTCCCGCGGCAAGCAAACCTGGTATGCAAAGCTTCGGGACGCAAGTGTGGCCAAGGAGGATTGGGTCTATCCGGGTGACTCGATTGGGCGCGTGGATTCGGACGGCCAGTGGTTTTTTGCGGTTCGGCAGGGGAAAGTATTTATCGACCCTGAATCCGTGATCACCATTGAATAGACGGATGCACCCTCCGGGTCACGCCGGCGCAGGCGTCATTCCGGGGATAACCATTGGCGGAATTGGCTTCCGGATTCATCTCCTCTTTTGGCTCGTGATGCTTGGCTCAGTGGTGACGGGCCATTTTCTTGAAGTGATCACCCTGTTCGGAATTGTCTTGATTCATGAGTTGGGACATGTGTCGATGGCCCGTGGGTTGAATTGGACGGTACGTGAAGTGGTGATGCTGCCGTTTGGCGGCGTTGCCCGGATGGAAGTGCGGAGGGAGTCCGTTCGTGAAGAAATCATGGTGATCCTCGCCGGCCCCCTGATGAATATGTTGATGCTTCCGTTTGCCTGGTTGTTTGGCTGGCTCGGCTGGTGGAATCTTCTCTGGGTGGATTACTTTGTTTCCGCAAACCTCTTTATCGCCGGTTTTAACCTCCTGCCCGTTCCGCCCTTGGACGGAGGAAGATTGCTGCTGGCGGTGTCATACCGCTTTGCTTCTTATTTGCGGGCGCTGCGCCAGGCGGCGATTGCGGGAGTGCTGGGTGCTGTTGCCCTGTTTCTCTTTTCCCTGGCCTGGGGGAGGGGAACGGGGGGGATTCACTTGAATCTGCTGCTCATCGCCTGCTTTCTGGGCGTGCATAATGTTCGGGATTGGCGGGAGATACCTTACCGGTTTGTGCTCTTTCTCCTGCGGCGCCGGCAGCATCCGGAAAGCGCTGTCCGGTATCGGCCGTTGCTTCTTTCGTTTACGATGGACATGCGGTTGCGCCATTTGCTTGAGCAAATGCGCTGGGAGCGTTACCATCTGTTTGTCCGATTCCCGGAATTTCTGCTTGGGGAAGAGGAATTGTTGCGTTTTTTTTTCGACGAGAACGCGTCACAGCGGAAAATGCGTGAATTATTGCGCTGAAACGCAAAGTCTGATGATGCGAATGGCATTTTATGACAATTCGCCGAATCATGCCGCAATGTTGTTGTCTGACCCGAAGCCTGCATGGATGGGCACTGGCACGCCATGGTAAAATTTTCATAGGAGCAAAAACGGTTCATCATGAGGAGGCCGAGAGCGCAACCCACTTTCAATTGGAAAAAGGGGTGCCATGCACATGGGTCGGGAGACGATGACGGGAAAACCGCTTTCTGAAGTCAAGCAGTCGGCAGAATGGCTTCCATGCGATGAACGACAGTGGCACCTTCGCAAGGCATTGGTTTCTTGGACTGAAGAAGACGAGCTGCGGATGGAAGAAATGGGCAAACATCTGAAAGAACAGCTCTCGCGCCTCCCTGGTCATGTTGTGGAAGGATTGTCGTCTCATCCAGAGATTGCCCAATGGATTGGACAGGATGCCAACCGGGAGCGGTTGCTGGAGACGATCAGCGGCCTTCTGCGCTTGTTGTTTGCATCCCGGATGGATGAGTCTTATGTCAGAGAGCGCTTGCGCATCGGATTGGCGTGCCAGCGGATGGGTTTGAAGTCCGACTGGCTTTTGAGTGTTTATAATGAGATCGTGTCAGCCATCGTCCAATCCATGAATCTGCTGAAGCAGGCGACGGCAGCACGGACTGAGCTGTTTCTCCTGTCGCTGATGAAACGGATCGTATTGGATTTGAGCATCGAGTGTTACGATTCCTATTTCAAATACCTCGCTGACCATGATCCGCTGACCGGTCTGTTCAACCGGCGCAGGTTTGAGGAGGAACTGGAGCGGGTGCTTGCGTATTCGCGCCAGTACGGTAAGACGGGAGCCCTCTTGTTTATCGATCTGGACGATTTCAAACGGGTGAACGACACGTATGGCCACACGATCGGCGACCAAGTGCTGGCATTCGTCGCACAGTCGTTGCGGGAAAACCTGCGAAAAAGCGATGTGATCGGACGCCTCGGCGGCGACGAGTTTGCGGTGATCATCCAGGATGTCAATGCGGAGCAGGCACGGCGGGTGGCGGAGAAACTGATGGGCAGCCTTGACGGGCTGCAAATGGCAGCAGGGGAGGGGAAAGTGAGCATTTCTGTAAGCGTCGGTATCGCCTTGTATCCGCAACACGGATTGACGAAACGAGAGCTTTTGGACAGAGCGGATGGCGCGATGTATGCGGCAAAGCGTGGGGGCAAAGGCCGCTGTGCATTGTTTGCGGATGAGAAGGCCACGGATGAGCAGAACCCCGGAAAATGCCTGACGAGTTAGCCGTATTTTCCAAACGGGTTGAATAATTATCGTTCGATCAAGTGGCATATTATGGTATCATTCTGGTGTACATAGAAAAATTGATAGTTGCCTGTTTAGGAAAAGGGACGGTTCCGCGCGCTGGCGGTGTCCCGTGTGCGTTTTTCAGGAAGCGTCGGACAAGCGTATGGGTTCAAAGGATGGCTGGAGGAGGAACAATGGGTGAAAAACGGGTTGAATCAACATGCGGAAAGAAGTGAGAGTGAAATGGAGAGTGCAGAATCCGGGCGGATGCCTGCAATACCGGATGAGATTGCGGCATGGCTGCAATTCCTCGAATGGGATCAGCAGGATCTCCTCGTTTTGCAAAAACTGGAAAAAGAGTTTCAACAAGAGGTGGATGCGGTCACAAAAAAACATTACGACAAGCTGCTTGCGCATCCTGAGTTGCGCGCGCTGATTGAGCGTCACAGAAGTGTGGAGCAATTGATGACGACATTCCGGAAATGGATGCTCTCCATCCCGCAAAGCGAGATGGATGAAGCATATGTCAATTCCCGGAAAAACATCGGCCGCACCCATGCCCGCATCGGGCTGCTGCCGGTCTGGTACATCGGCTCTTTTATGCGCCTGTATGAACGGTTGATTCCTGCCATTGTGAAAAAATACATGTGGAAACCGCAACAGCTGGTGCAGGCGCTGCTGGCTTTCAACCGCATGATGTTGTTGGAAAATATGCTGGTTCTGCAAGCCTATGAAGATGCCAACAACCAGACCAAGTATTTTGAGCATCTCAGTCAGTCGCTGGAGGTGTTCGTGAAGCATACCGATTTTCGCCGCATCATGGAAAGAATGGAACAATTGGATTCGCTGGCGCACGATGTCCGTGCCGCGGTGCAACAGTTGACGGCGGCGATTGAGCAGATCGCAGAGAACACGATGACCTTTTCGGATGAAAGCCGGGAGGCGATGGAACAGGCGGAGGAAAGCCAGGATGTTCTGTCCAAGGTGTTGCGGCGTTTTCAGGACGTGGCCCGCATGGTGGATGACACCGTCCATACGCAGAACAGTCTGGTGGAGCAGATGATGGAGACCACGAAAGTGGTGGAGATCATCCAGGAAATTGCTGAACAGACCAATCTTTTGGCGTTGAACGCTTCGATCGAAGCGGCGCGTGCGGGTGAGCAGGGGAGAGGTTTTGCAGTGGTGGCCAGCGAGATCCGCAAACTGGCGGAACAAACCAAAGGCTCCATTCAGGAAATTGAACGGGTGATTCACCGGCTGCAGCATGAGCTGAACGCCGTTTCCGCGCGCTCGCAAGAGATGAACGCGCGGGTGCTGCGCTGGGTGGAAGAAACGCAAGGCGCAAATGAAAGCTTGGAGCAGATTATCAGCGTTTTAAAACACGCGGACCAATCCATGCAGCAGACAGCGGCGATTACGGAAGAACAGTCTGCCGCGGCGCAGTCCATCGCGGAGCGGATGGATGAGGTTGCCGGCGTGGCGGAGAAAACCCGGAACGAGACGGTGTCTGTAAGCAAGGAAGTGTACGAAGTCAGCCTGCAAATGGATGCGATGCGGCAACAGGAAGCGGAAAAGCTTGTGGCCATCAATCAGCGTGCCTTCATCCGGAAGGCCAAAACCGATCATTTGTTGTGGAAGTGGTGGCTGTACAACCACGTGATGGGCTATCACCCGCTGGATCCGGAGCAGGCGGCCAATCCTCACGCCTGCCATCTCGGACAGTGGATGGACCGGCACGCGCCTGCGTCGTTCAAGCAGCTGCCGGTTTTCCGCGAGTTGAACGAGGTTCACAAATCGCTTCATGAAACCGCCGGCTTGGCCATCGCCGCCCATGCCGAAGGCGATCGCCAGCGGTTCAAGCAGCTGATGGATGCGTTTGAACACCATTCCCAGCAGATGATCCGGCTGCTTGAGACGATGGAACAAAAGCTGGCAGGGGCAGCCAAGTCCGCCGAGGAAGGAGAGTTGTTTGGAGTGGGGGGACGAGGATGACCGGGCAGCAAGGATCAGACAGGAAATGGGGCTGGACGCAAAACCTCACATTCAAAATCGCCGGTCCAATGTTCGTGCTTTTAATCGCCATCGTGGCGACCAGCATTTGGGTGCGTCTGCAGATTGACGTTTCGGAGCGCCACTTGAACGAGCAAACGGCCGTCACAAAAGAGCTGAACAGTATCACCCTGCTGCAGCTGTCGGTTCAAAAGGCCATCATGCCGGCAAACGATTATTTGGGAACGCAGGATGAGGGGTTGCGCGATGAATTTCATCAATTAGCGTCAGAAGTCCAAAACCGTCTTGCGGCGGTAGAGGCGTCCCTGTCGACGGACGAAGGAAAGGCATTATATGAAGCGGTAACTGCGACGTGGCCAAAGATCCGGCAGCTCAGCCAGCAGATTCTGGACTTGGAGGACCCGCAGGAGAACGATGAGGGCAAACGGCTGATGCAGGAGATGGATCAGCTGACAGATCAACTGACGGCGCAGGTGGAATCCTTCTTGCTGGAACACACGGACGACACCCAACGACGACTGGCGCAAACCGGTCAGGAAATCGCGAAAATACGCATCAGTCAATCGTTGTTCTTGCTGCCATTGACCGTTTTGGGGCTGATTCTGGTGGCCCTCTACATCCGTTGGCGGATTGTTCGTCCCCTGCAGTTCCTGGAGCGGCAAATGGCCAAGGCAGCCAACTTCGACCTGCGCGACACCCGTGTGAATATCCGGCAGCGGGATGAAATTGGCCATTTGGTCGAGAGTTTCCAACAGATGGAAGAACAAATGAAACAGATCCTGAACAAAGTGTCTGCGACAGCTCACCGGGTGGCTGAAACCTCGGACCGTCTGGCCAACGTGATGGAAGAAAACCGTCAGGCGACGGAACAGGCGGTGGGGATGATCGACAAGGTGGCTGCTGGTTCAAATGAAACGGCAACCATGATGGGAGACAGCGCAAAGGCGCTGGATGAAATGGCGCAAGGGGTGCAGCGGATCGCCGAGGTGTCCGCCATTGCTTATGACGCTTCGGTGGCCACAGAAGAGGCGGCAGAGCAGGGCAATGAATCCCTTCAACAGGTGATCGCCCAAATGAACGCCATTCATGCCACGATGCGGGATTTGCATGACAAGATTTTGTTGCTTGGCGAAAGGTCGCAGGAAATTGGCAAAATTGTTCAGGTGATGACGGAAATTGCGGCGCAAACCAACCTCTTGGCGTTGAACGCCTCCATTGAAGCGGCCCGGGCTGGCGAGGGTGGCCGGGGGTTTACGGTGGTGGCCAATGAAATCCGGCATCTTGCGGAGCAATCCAGGGTTTCCGCCGGGGAAATCACCCAGCTCATTGAGCAGATCCAGGCACAGACCGCACAGACGGTTGCCGCTACCGGAGAAGGAATGAAAAATGTAGCATCCGGAGTGATTGTGGTTCAGCAGGCGGGCGAAGCTTTTCAGCAAATTTGGCAGGCGGCCAGGCGTGTCGTTGACCAGGTTCAGGAGGCTTCCGCCACAGCGGAAGAAATGTCGGCCAGTTCTGAGGAATTGGCAGCCGCCATTGACGAGGTGGCTGCATCTGCCAAATCAGCTTCGGAAAACATCCAGCAGGTGGCTGCTTCGGCAGAGGAACAGATGGCAGCGACTGAAGAAGTCACCGATGCTGCGAACAAGCTCCGCCTGATGGCTCAGGAGATGGAAAATCTGGTCAAGCAGTTTAAACTGTGACCAGATGGCTGTATCTACCTTGATCATCATGACGAGATATGATAGAATACTTGCGTCGTGCCTCAAAAGGTTTGTAACCGCACGGGCCAGGTATGTGCAAAGCAGGCATTTCCTGCACCTGTTCCGGCGAGTCTGAGTGTCGAGGAGGATGAGGATGTACGCCATCATTGAGACAGGCGGGAAGCAATACAAGGTCAGTGAGGGCGACGTGATCTATATTGAAAAGCTTCCCCAGGAAGAAGGGGAAAGGGTGACGTTTGATCGCGTGCTCTTGATTAAGAAAGATGCAGGTGTTGTGGTTGGGACGCCGTTTGTCGCAGGCGCGACGGTGACAGGCGTGGTGGACCGCCACGGCCGAGGGAAAAAATTGGTGGTTTTCAAGTACAAGCCCAAGAAGAATTACAAGCGGAAGCTAGGTCATCGTCAGCCTTATACCAAGGTGACGATTGAGAAGATAAACGGTTGATTGTCCGATGATCCAGGTATTCATTCGCCGGAATCGCCACGGCGAAGTCGCGGAATTTCAGATTGAAGGCCATGCCGGTTATGGGGAGCCGGGAGAAGACATCGTCTGTGCAGCGGTATCCGCCATTTCCATCGGCATGATCAATGCGGTGGAAGTGGTGTTGGGGATCAGATTGCCGGCCGAAGTGAAGGAAGACGGATTTCTCCGTTGCCGGCTGCCGGAGATTGACGACGAGGCGATGCGTGGCAAGGTGCAGCTGTTGCTTGAGGCGATGGCGGCTGCCCTGCAGTCGGTCGCTGCGGAATACGGCGAGTACGTGCAGATTCGGACGGATCAGGATGCGGATGGATAGACCGAAACGGCGCATGAACAGAACATGATCAGGAGGTGAACTGCGATGATCAAAATGAATTTGCAGCTGTTCGCATCGAAAAAAGGGGTTGGAAGCACCAAAAACGGACGCGACAGCATTTCCAAACGGCTGGGCGTCAAGCGCCAGGACGGCCAATTCGTGAAGGCCGGCAACATCTTGGTGCGCCAACGCGGGACCAAGATTCATCCAGGTTACAACGTGGGCATTGGCGGTGACGACACCCTTTTTGCAAAGGTAGACGGCGTGGTGAAATTTGAACGGCTTGGCCGCGACCGCAAAAAAGTCAGTGTCTACCCTGTAGCGGACAAGGCGGCCGCTGCCGCTCAGGCCTGATCAAGCAGGCAAGCATGGGATGATGAAACATCGCTTTCAACGAAGACCAAAAGCCCCGGTTGGGTGCTTTTGGTTTTTTTGTTATACTTTTTCTGTGACTTTCTTTCACATGCTTGATGGCTTTCAACGAACCCCTTTCTTCGGAAAATTCGTATCGTTTCCCGGGATTCCCGGATAGAGAGGAGCTGAGAGGAGCGGTGTCTGCAAAAGGGGAACGCGTGGATGAGTGTCATGATGACACGATTTACAACCGATGGCTTGAGAGCATCAGAGGTCTTCGGCACGATTTCATGAATGACATCCAGGTGTTGGCCAGTTATTTGGTGTTACATAAGGTGGAAGAAGGCCGTCGCTTTGTTGAGGAGCTGACTCAGCGGATGCAGCAGGAAAGCCTGCTGATCCAGCTGGACTACGCGCCGCTGGTCGTATATCTGATGACATACAATTATCAACAGGATATTCTCCGTCTCGAGGTGGAGTTGGATCGCAGCTTTTCGCTGACGGATTTGTCGGTCCGGCCGCAAGTGTTTTTTCGGGCGATCCAGCGATGGCTGGATATTTACCGGCGACATGCGACAACCTCTAAAAAGGAAACGGCGCCTTCCCGCAGCCTGGTGAAAGAAAGCGGCAGGCCACTCGTCGCCAATCACCTCATGTTGCGGATGCGTTCGCTTCATCGGGATTTGGAAGTGACGTTTGATTATGTCGGGTGTCTGGAAGCGGAACCGTCCCTGAGGGAGATTCGCGACCTGATGGCCGATTTGGAGCAAACCGGATTTCGCTGCACGGAAGGCCTTCACAGCTGCGAAGAATCGGTGATGAAAATGACAGTGCCATTTGCGTGAAGCCGAAGTGATGGTGCGTATCGGACATCCCAGTGAAAGGAGGGGCAAGGTGTTTGTCGATACCGCGAAGATTTTTGTGAAAGCAGGAGACGGCGGGAACGGGGCCATCGCCTTTCGCCGCGAAAAATATGTGCCTCGCGGGGGTCCGGCAGGCGGCGATGGCGGACGCGGCGGCAATGTGGTCTTGGTCGTGGACGAAGGGTTGCGCACGCTGATGGATTTTCGCTACCAGCGCCATTTCAAGGCCCAGCGCGGCGAAAACGGAAGAAACAAGAACCAGCATGGGGCGGATGCAGAAGATCTGATCATTCGCGTCCCCCCGGGCACCCTGGTGTATGACGAAAAGACAGGGCGGCTTTTGGCCGATTTGACCCGGCACCGGCAACAGGTGATTGTGGCAAAGGGGGGGCGTGGCGGACGGGGAAACGCCCGGTTTGCCAGCGCCAGCAATCCGGCGCCGTACATTTCCGAGAATGGGGAGCCGGGTGAGGAGCGGTGGCTCATCCTGGAGTTAAAGCTGCTTGCGGATGTCGGGTTGATCGGGTTTCCCAGTGTCGGCAAGTCGACGCTGCTGGCCGCCGTTTCGGCTGCCCGTCCGAAAATTGCCGCGTACCATTTTACAACCTTGACGCCAAATCTGGGCGTCGTGGATGCCGGAGATGGGCAGAGTTTTGTGCTGGCCGACCTGCCTGGCCTCATTGAAGGAGCCCATCAGGGGGTGGGGCTTGGCCACGAGTTCCTCCGTCATGCGGAACGGACCCGGTGCCTGATTCACGTGATCGACATGGCTGCGACGGAGGGACGAGACCCGTATCAGGATTATCTGCTGATCAATCAGGAACTGGAGCTGTACAGTCCAGCCCTGGCCAAGCGGCCGCAGGTGATCGCCGCCAACAAGATGGATCTTCCCGAAGCGGCCAAAAACCTCGAGATCTTTCGCCGGCAGGTGGGCGAGGTGTCGATTTACCCGATTTCGGCCGCCACCGGCCAGGGGGTGAAGGAGCTTGTCCGCGCGGTGGCCGGGATGTTGCAGGAACTGCCGGAACCGTCCCCGGCGGAGGCGGAGGAACCCGTCGTGTTCACGCCGGAGGAAGAGGAACCTTTTACGATCCGAAAGGAAGACGGGCGATTTGTGGTCGAGGGAGAACGGGTCGAAAAGCTGGTCAAGATGACCAATTTCAACCATCATGACAGTATCCTGCGTTTTTCCAGGATTATCCGCAGGATGGGGATTGAAGAGGCCTTGGTGAACCTGGGAATCGAAGAAGGGGATACCGTCCAAATCGGCGATTATCAGTTTGAATACACCAGAGGTT
Organism: Bacillus thermozeamaize; assembly: GCA_002159075.1. Lineage (NCBI taxonomy): Bacteria > Bacillati > Bacillota > Bacilli > Caryophanales > Bacillaceae > Bacillus > Bacillus thermozeamaize. Next base: position 24,868 of record LZRT01000079.1, on the reverse strand, counting down.
TGGATGCCGATTAAACAAAAAGCGAGAAGGGAGAAGAGAACATGGCATACACCATTTCATTGGCCGGGAAAGTGGCCGTGGTGACCGGTGGGAGCACGGGAATCGGACGGGCCAGCGTCGTCGCCCTGGCAGAGGCTGGCGCGGACGTCATCTTTACCTATCTGGCGTCGCCGGCAGCGGCCGCAGAGACTGTGGAACAGACCAGGCCCTTCGGAAGCAAGGTGAAGGCTGTGCGCTGCGACGTGACGAAAAGGGAGGATGTGGAGGCGCTCAAAGCGCAGGTTCTCGATGAATTCGGGAAAGTGGACATCCTGGTCAACAATGCCGGCGCAGCCATCCGGCGGGCGCCTTTTCTGGAAGGGGAAGAGGAGCTCTGGGAACAGAGCTTTCAGCTGAATGTGATGGGCGTGGTCCGCTGTTGCCAGGCTTTCCTGCCGGTGATGCTGCAGCAAAAGCGCGGCCGGATCATCAATATCTCTTCGCTGGCGGCTGCCACAGGCGGCATCGGCAACTCGGTTCATTACGCGTCGATGAAGGGGGCTGTGAACACCCTGACAATCGGCCTCGCCAACGAGTTTTCCCCGCATGGCATTACGGTGAACGCCATTGCGCCGGGATTGATTGACACGCCTTTTCAGGTCAAGACACCGGGCCATGACTTTGAAAAAGCGCGCCGGTCCACTCCCGTGCGGCGCATCGGCGTGCCGGAAGACATCGCGCCGATGGTGGTGTACCTGGCTTCCGATCAAGCTTCTTTCATCACGGGTGAAATCTACCATATTGACGGCGGCCGGTAAGCCGTGATGAAGAAAAAAAGATTCCCGCCCCACTTTGGAAATGAGGCGGGAATTTTTTGGGTGGTTGGTCTCATGTGATTGCGTGCTCTTGCGGCCATTGGCGTGCTCATGCAGCCATCATGTGCGCCAGGACGATGATGACAAAATAGATGATCATCGCCGCCAGACCCAACGGCACGCCTAGGCGGGCCCATTCCTTGCTTGTGATTCCCAGTTTGTTGGCGGAGATGATGTTCGGAATGTTCCCGGGGATCAGCATCCCGCCGCTGATCACCAGGCCCAGCAGGATCGCTTGGATCGCGTCCTGGCTCATGGCCGGACTGATTTCGGCGGCAGCCAGGGTGGCGTTATCCAGAACCGCCGAGATGATGTTGATCCAGAACAGGACATACGAGTTGAGATGGATCAAATACCGATCGATGAGGGGGCTGAATCCTGCGCCGAGAAAGGTCAGGCCGGCGACGAACAGGTACACCTTTCCTGCCCGGATGACGATATCCAGATACGATTCTTCCTTGTTTTCCGACAGTCCATGATTGCGGGCGCTCGGATTTTTCAACAGGATGGCCGCCAGGATGCCAAAGGCCACCACTCCCGGGATGATATAGGCGCCCAGCAGTTTGAGCAGATAATCAAAGCTTTCATCCAGTTTGCTGATGGCGATGGTGGATAAAGGCTCGCCGATGGGCGTGAGCGCCGCTCCGAGGCCGATGGAGAAACAGGCGATCACGACGAGCAGCGTTTCCGACTTTCGATCCAGTTTTAGGGCGCTGACGATGGCGACCAGCACCAGGGAGGCGATGATGGCAGTGATGATGCTGGAAATCAGCCCCAGCACGATTACGATGATCGCGGCAAAGACTCCCATAGGTATCCGTTCGCTGATCGCCGCGACACTTCTTTCAAGCGGATGCTGCAGCCATTTGAAAAGCACCCCGGCGACCAGGACGGCCAGTGTGATCATGATCGGGTCCTTCAGCGCGTGAAGAATCAGTTCCGTGTTCATCACGCCACTGATGAGCGCTGCCAGAACGCCCATGATACAAAGGAACACTTCCAGGTTGTGTTCCACAGGCTTGACGAGAAACGGCAAAAATAGCACGAGCAACAGGATGACAAGCAAACCGCCTATGATCATTTCAAACCTCCATAATAAATGAAATTTCAGCAGAATGAGAACGGTTTCTTCAAACGTACTTGTCCGGGGCATCTTGCGCAACTTGTACGATCATCGTCTATGAACACGTATTTCTGTAAAAATATGAACCAGTTAAAGATTATAAAAGAAGCAAAAGATGTTTGTCCATACAATTTACGCAGAAAGATCCTGCTTTATGTATCAGTCCGTTGTTAGAGTTGAAGGATTGTGTTATAATGTCCACATTAAGAGTACATCTGTTTACTACAGGGGGACGAAAATGGATCAGGAGCAGTATGTGTTGGTCAAATGGTCCATTTTGCCGGAGGCGATGCAAAAGACAATTGAAGCCAAGAAACTTCTTGAAACCCAGCAGGTGAAGACGATTCTCGAGGCGGTTCAGCGCGTCGGCCTGAGCCGCAGCGCCTTTTATAAATACAAGGACAGCATCTACCCTGTCAGCGCGCTTGCTAGAGAGGAAATCGTCACGTTGTCGATGAATCTGGCGCATCGCTCCGGGGTGCTGTCCAGCGTCTTGTCCACTGCTGCGGTGCATGGAGGCAATGTGTTGACGATCCATCAGACGATCCCCCTGCAGGGGATGGCCAACGTGGTCATCACCCTGGAAATGACCCGGCCAGAGGTCGGTGTCAGCGAGTTGCTCGCGGAAATCCGACGTCTGGACGGCGTGCAGCATGTGCAACTGATCGGCCGCGGCTAGGCGGGGTTTATACTGAAGGGAATCATTTAGAGGAGGATCGGGATTGGAGAAGAAGCGGGTAAAGGTTGGACTGATGGGACTGGGAACCGTGGGTTCTGGGGTGGTTCGCCTGATTGAGGGCCACCAGGAAGATTTGGTGAAACAGACCGGGATGGCGGTAGAGATTGCCAAAATACTCGTCCGCGATCTGGAAAAACCTCGCTCTGTTTCGGTATTGCCGGAGTTGTTGACCAACCGTCCGGAAGACTTGCTCGATGATCCGGAGATCGACGTGATTGTGGAGGTCATCGGCGGGATTGAGCCGGCCCGCCAGTACGTGCTGGAGGCGATCCGGAAAGGCAAGCACGTGGTCACCGCCAACAAGGATCTGTTGTCGATCCACGGGGCGGAACTTTTGTCTGAGGCGGCGGGACGCGGCTGTGACCTGTATTATGAAGCCAGTGTCGGCGGCGGGATCCCCATCCTGCGTGCGCTGGCGGACAGTTTTTCCTCGGATCGCATTACCAAGATGATGGGGATTGTCAACGGGACGACCAACTACATTCTGACCAAGATGAGCCAGCACGGTATGGCATATGAACAGGCGCTGGCGGAGGCGCAGGAGAAGGGGTTTGCCGAGGCAGACCCGACGGCGGACGTGGAGGGCCTGGATGCGGCGAGAAAAATGGCCATCCTTGGGACGCTGGGCTTCCACATGAACCTGGTTTTCGACGATGTGCGGGTGCGCGGGATCACCCAGGTCACCCGTGAGGATATGAACTACGCGCGGCAGTTGGGCTATACCATCAAATTGCTGGGGATTGCGCAGCTGGATGATGATCTGGTGGAAATCAGCGTGGAACCGACGATGATCCCCTCCAACCATCCCCTCGCCGCCGTCAACGACGAATTTAACGCCATTTATGTGTATGGAAGGGCGGTCGGCGAGACGATGTTTTACGGCCCCGGTGCGGGAGAGCTGCCGACAGCCACTGCCGTAGTGGCCGATCTGGTCACTGTCGTGAAAAATATGAAGCTGGGGGTCAACGGCCGTTCCATCGTCGCGCCTTATCGCCCCAAGCGGCTGAAGACGGATGAACAGATTGAGATGAAGATCTTTTTGCGGCTGATCGCGGAAGACAAAGCCGGGGTGCTGGCGCGCATGACCCAGATTTTGGCGCGCCATGACGTCAGTCTGGAGCGGATCCTGCAGCTTCCCTATGACAAAGACGTTTCAGAAATCGTGGTCGTGACACATACGGCGCCGAAAAAAGCATTGGATGCGGTGATGGGCGAACTGGAAGCCCTTGAGGTGATCCGGGAGATCCGCAGCCGCTATCGCGTTGAAGGAGGATTTTGAGTTGGCACGTTGGGAAGGAATTATCCAGTCATTTCAAGCATACTTACCTGTCACTGAAAAGACACCCCGACTGACCCTTTATGAGGGGAATACCCCCCTCTACCCGGCCAGGCGGCTTTCCGAAGAGCTGGGCGTCCACCTGTACCTGAAGTTTGAAGGATTAAACCCGACCGGTTCCTTCAAGGACAGGGGCATGGTGATGGCAGTCGCCAAGGCGGTGGAAGAGGGCAGCCGGAGCATCATCTGCGCTTCGACCGGCAATACGTCGGCATCTGCCGCCGCTTATGCGGCATTGGCAGGACTGCGTTGCATCGTGGTCATCCCGAACGGCAAAATCGCGATGGGGAAGCTGGCCCAGGCGGTGATGTACGGCGCTGAAATCGTGGCGATTGAAGGGAATTTTGACGAGGCGCTGGCCATTGTCCGGGAAATATCGGCGAAAGAGCCGATTACACTGGTCAACTCGGTCAACCCGTACCGGATCGAGGGGCAGAAAACGGCTGCCTTTGAAGTGTGCGAGCAGCTCGGCACCGCCCCGGACATCCTGGCCATACCGGTGGGCAACGCCGGAAACATCACGGCGTATTGGAAGGGATTCAAGACTTATTATGAAGCCGGCAAGGTGGATAAAAAGCCCCAGATGTGGGGATTTGAAGCGGAGGGGGCGGCCGCGATCGTCAAGGGACATCCGATTGCCAATCCGGAGACGGTGGCGACAGCCATCCGGATTGGCAATCCTGCCAGCTGGTCTCAGGCTGTGCAGGCGGCGGAAGAATCGGGAGGACGGATCGATTACGTCACGGACGAGGAGATCCTGGCTGCTTACCGGAAGCTGGCAGCCACCGAAGGGATTTTTGCCGAACCAGCTTCCGCCGCTTCCCTGGCCGGTGTGATTAAGCGTCATCGGCAAGGCCAGCTGCCACGCGGAGCGAGCGTGGTCTGTGTCCTGACGGGGAACGGTTTGAAAGACCCCGGAACAGCCCTGGAAGTGGTGGGGCAAGAGGTCAAGGTGGTTCCCGCAGAATATGAGTCGGTGCTGGGGATCATTCAAGGTGTGAATCAGCCATGAGCCAGCCTGAGATGTGGGTGCGGATTCGCGTGCCGGCCAGCACGGCCAATCTGGGTCCGGGCTTTGATTCCCTGGGGATGGCCCTGCCATTGTTCACCACCATCCAGGTTCGCCGCAGCGTGCGGACGAAAGTGGTGTTGCAAGGACCAGTCCTTCAGGGGCTGCCGGAGAACGAGGATAACCTGGTGGTGCAAATGATTGGACACCTTTTTGCACTGCGAAACCTCGAGCCGCCTCCTGTTGAGCTGGTCATGGAAAGCCAGATCCCTTTGACGAGGGGATTGGGCAGCAGCGCGGCAGCCATCATCGGCGGTCTGCTGGCGGGCAACGTGCTGCTGGCGGATCAGGAAAAACCTTTTTCAACGGATGAACTGTTCCAAATTGCCACGCGCCTGGAGGGACATCCGGATAACGTCGGCGCCTCCCTGTATGGCGGACTGGTCGTGACCATCTGGGACGGTCAAAGGGCCTATTGCCAAAAGTTGATGCCGCCTGCCTCTCTCCATGTGACGCTGGCCGTCCCCTCCTATCCCCTTCCCACGGAACGGGCGAGGGGAGCGCTGCCCATGCATTACAGCAAGGAGGACGCGGTGTTCAATCTCAGCCACACCGGTTTTCTCGTCGCCGCTTTGGCGAGCGGAAAGCTTCAGATGCTCCGCCACGCGATGCGCGACCGCCTGCATCAGCCATACCGGGCTGCGCTGGTGCCGGGGATGCAGGAGATCCTGGAACGCGGGCAGGAATATGGCGCGTTGGGCTGTGCGCTCAGTGGAGCCGGGCCGTCTGTGCTGGCGTTGAGCGAGGGGGAGCAGCCTGAGCTGGCGCGCTTTATGAGGCAGGTGTTTCTGGAGAAGGGGATTGAGGCGCAAGTTTACAGTTTCCGGCCCTGGAGCGATGGGGCAGAAGTGGAAAGGGAGGAAGTATTGGAAGGGAGTTCCCGATGAACGAGAGACGATTTGCGTTCTTGGGCCCGCAGGGGTCCTTTTCCGAAGAGGCGGCCCGTTTTTTCTTTTCTCCGGAGCAGCTGATCCCTTTTCGGAGCATCCCGGATTGTCTGGAGGCCGTGTGGGATGGAAAGCTGACCGGCGCCGTCGTGCCGATTGAAAACTCCATTGAAGGTTCGGTCAACATGACGCTGGACTGGCTGATCGATCATCAGGAGCTGTCCATCACCGCGGAGCTGACGATGCCCATTGAACAGCAGATTATGGGGAGCCGGCACTGGGATCCGGAGGCTGTCGAGAGAATTTATTCCCATCCGCAGGCCGTCGCGCAATGCCGGCGGTTTTTGCGGGAGAGTTTTCCGGCGGCGGAGCTCGTCTACACCAACAGCACTTCAGAAGCAGCCCTGCATGTGAGCCAGCATCCGGATGAGCCCTGGCTGGCCATCGGCACGCGCCTGGCCGCCGAATTGTATGGCCTTCAGATTATCCGCGAGGCGGCCCAGGACTATCCGGACAACCGGACCAGCTTTATCGTCGTCAGCCGGACCGACGATTGGCTGAGGCGAAGCGGCAAAGAACCGGTCAAGTCCAGCCTTGTGGTATTCTTGCCGGAAGATTATCCCGGAGCTTTGTATCAGGTATTGGCAGCCTTTGCTTGGCGGAAACTGAACCTGACGAGGCTGGTTTCGCGGCCGACCAAGCGAAAATTGGGAACCTATCATTTTTTTATGGATGTGGAGCAGCATGCTGAAAGCGTTTTGCTGCAGGGCGTGATTTCCGAGATTCAGGCGCTGGGTTGCGGCGTCAGCCTCTTGGGCAGCTATCCATGTTTTAGAAAATAGCCCAAATGAGTGAGCAATTATCCCATGGACACATACACTATGAGTGAATTTTGCTCATAGGGGGATGACTATGAAAATCCACGTTGTTCGTAAAGGCGACACGCTGTATGAAATCGCCCAACATTATGGGGTGGACATGGATGTGCTGCTTGCTGCCAATCCGCAGATTGAAGATCCGGATGTACTGACGCTGGGGATGAAAATTCGCATTCCCTCCAAAGGCGTGGTGGAGGCCCCGCCGAGAGAAACGGCGGTGTATGCCCAGTCGTTTGTAGAGACGCAGGACTCGTATGCAGAGCCGGAAGATGATGGCATCGTTGCAGGAGAAGCCAGAGGAGATGGGGAAGCGTTTCGCGGACAGCTGGATGAGTTTTCGGACATGGACGTGGAACAGTGGACGCGTGGCGGCCACGTCATCCATTACACCGTCAAGCCGGGGGATACGCTCTGGGAGATAGCCCACCGGTTTGGCATCAACTTGCAGGACCTCATCGCTGCCAACCCGCAAATCAAAGATCCCGATCAGATCAATGTGGGGGACGTGATCCGGATCCCGCGCCCGTGGCATCCGGCGCCGCCTCATTACCCGCCGCATGATCATCACCATCACCATTATCCTTATCATCCGCCTTATCATCATGCGCCTTATCATCCGTCTCCGATGTATCCGTATCCGCCCGTCCATCCGCTTCCCTGGGGATTTGATTGGTGTCTGGTTCCGCCCCGAGGTGAAAAGATGCCCGAAAAAGCGGAGGCTTACAAGAAAGCGGCCCCGAAGAAAAAAGCGGCGCCCTGGACCCCGTTTACCGTCTGGGTGCCTTATGGATACAGCTGTTATCTAGATGACGGGCACTACCACCATTACGGGCATTACCACCATCACGGGTATTACCATGAGGAGGCGCCGGCCGGCATCTACAAGCATGATAAACATAAGCATGGCTGGCATGACAAACCTTGCGACGGGTATCCGTATCCCTACTCTCACATGAAAAAGATGTACCGGGGCGAGGAAGAACAGCATGAGCGAGACGAGGCGTAACCTATACACCCTGCAGCGGCAGCTGCGGGGCTTTGTTTTTTGAACAAGATCATTGTAAACTGGAAAAGGAGCACCAGGAGGTGAGAATATGGATCGGTTTTCTGCCTATTTGCGGGCGTTTGAGGAACGGGTGGAAGAAGAGATTGCAAGGAGAGTTTCCTTTATCCGCCGGATCGTGCAGGAAAGCCGCGCTGAAGGCGTTGTCGTGGGCATTTCCGGCGGTCTGGACAGCGCGGTCACGGCGGCGTTGTGCGTGCGTGCCCTTGGCGCGGAGAAGGTGGTGGGGATCTGGATGCCGGCTTATTCCCAGGCTGTCCACGAAGACGACGCGCGGGCCCTTGCAGAAGCGATCGGGTTAAACTTGTGGACGGTGGATCTGGGGGCGGCCTTTGACCGGTTGATGGAAGTCATCCAGCAGATCCAGCCGCTGTCGGACCTGGCCAAGGGGAATACCAAGGCGCGCCTGCGGATGACCACCCTGTATGCCGTCGCCAATGAGCGCCGTTATTTGGTCGCCGATACGTGCAATCGAAGTGAGCTGTATGTCGGTTACATGACCAAGGGCGGCGATGCGGTGGCTGACTTCAATCCGCTGGCCAGTTTGACCAAGCACGAAGTCAGACGCATGGGCGTGGCGCTGGGTGTTCCCGATTCGATTCTGAACAAGCCGCCCAGCGCGGATCTCTGGGCCGGGCAGACGGATGAGCAGGAGATGGGTTTTACCTACGAGGATCTGGATCGGTACTTGATCACAGGAGAAGGAGACCCAAACGTGATCGAGCGCATTGAAACCTTGCACCAGCGTTCTGCGCACAAGCGCAAACCCATGCCGATGATTTGAGGGAAGAAGGATTGAAGGGAAGAAGGTGGAACAGATGGCCGGACACTCGAAGTGGAAAAACATCCAACACCGGAAGGGCAAGCAGGATCAACTGCGCGGGCGCCTGTTCACGAAGATTTCCCGGGAGATTTTTGTCGCCACCCGTCTGGGCGGCGGCAACCCGGACACCAACGGACGCTTGAAGGCGGCCATCCAAAAAGCGCGTGCAGCCAACATGCCGCAGGAGAACATTGAACGGACGATCAAAAAAGCGCTGGGTGAGCTGGAGGGCGTCCAGTATGAGGAGATTACATACGAGGGGTATGGTCCCGGAGGCGCGGCCGTGATGGTGGAGGTGCTGACGGACAATCGCAATCGCTCTGCCGCCGAAGTGCGCCATGTGTTTTCCAAGCGGGGCGGGAACCTCGGTGAGACGGGATGCGTGAGCTGGATGTTTGAACGCAAAGGGCTGCTGGTGGTCGACAAGGATTTTGCGGCGCATGATGAAGATGCGTTGATGATGCTGGCGCTGGAGGCCGGGGCGGAGGATTTCCGGACGGATGAAAAGGGTTATGAGATCATCACCAGCCCCGATGATTTTCAAACGGTGTATGACGCGTTGGAGAAGGAGGGATTCCGCTTTTCGACGGCGGAAGTGACCTATCTGCCGCAAAACACGGTGCACCTGACCGGGGAAGAAGCGCATAAAATGATGTTGCTGCTGGAGGCTTTGGAAGAACTGGACGACGTACAGAATGTCTACAGCAACGTGGAAATCGACGAAGGGGAAGCGTAGAGGTGTATAACCCCTCTGGCAGTGGTCATACTAGGAATAATCATCCAGCCAAAGGGGTTTGTTTTGTAGATGATCCGGAAAAACAAGCACTGGTATCTGATCATCACATTTAGTTCCATTGCAGCCATGTTGTTTGTCGGCGGATGGCTGTTGCTGTTCGGTTTTTTGAGTCCGGAACGCGGAGAGGAAACGGGCGAGACAACCGCCGTGTTTTCATCGGGGGGGCCCCTTGAGGTGATTCTGCGCCGCCATTATGTATGCGGCGAGGTGCTGGAGGAGAGGACCCTGGTGACGGCAACGGCAGAGACGGTGCGAAAGCGTTACAGCGATTGGGAAGTCGTGGAGCAAACGGACCACCGCCTGGTTTTAAGGAAAGAAGTGGAAGATTTGGCCCCCCAATGCAAGGCCAACGGCTTTTTTGGCATTACGGACGAGGGATTGATGACGCTTTTTTACGGCCCGCCTGATGAGGGGAACGTGATTCGCACCTTTTACCAGCTGGATATGGAGCGGTTGGAGTCCAGCTTGCCCAAAGAGGTGGCCCGGCAGCTGCGTGAGGGGATTCGCGTGACATCCGTCACAGAGTTTCACAGCGTTTTGTCCACCTACGCGGAATTCATCCGGTCAGATTCGTGACTGGCCCCATGACGGGTCTCTTGTGGTACAATAATCGGGACAAATGAAATGGGATACGTTATCGGAAGGATGGGCGGCATGCATGCGAATCATGGGGATTGATCCAGGTTTGGCCATTGTTGGGTACGGGATTGTGGATGAGTCACAGATGCGAATCCGCCCGGTCCAGTACGGGTGCATCCGGACGCCTGCCGAGATTTCGGTTGCCGAACGGCTGGAGAGGATTTACAAGGGGGTATCCGCGCTCATCGAAGAATATGCACCGGATTGCCTGGCAGTGGAGGAGTTGTATTTTAACCGCAACGTGACCACTGCCTTTACGGTCGGCCAGGCGCGGGGCGTCATCCTGCTGGCGGCCGTGCAGCATGGCGTGCCGGTATACGAATACACCCCATTGCAAGTCAAGCAAGGGGTGGTCGGTTACGGCCGAGCGGACAAGCAGCAGGTCCAAGAGATGGTGCAGCGGCTGCTTTCTTTGTCTGAACCGTTGCGGCCGGATGACGTGGCGGATGCCCTGGCCGTTGCGCTTTGCCACGCTTTTCGCCTGCCGTTGCTGCGCCGCGTAGGGACTGGGGTGCCGCGCGGATGATCGAATATCTGCGTGGCCGGCTGGTGGCATTGGATGACGAATCAATTGTCCTGGATGTGGGAGGAATTGGATACCGCATCTTTTGCCCGGCACCAGGACAGTTCAGGGGGTGTTCCTCTGACGATGTCATCCAGGTATATACCCACCTGCATGTGCGGGAGGATGAATGGCTGTTGTACGGCTTTGCCGAACTGGCGGAGCGGACGTTGTTCCGGCAGTTGATGACCGTGACCGGGATCGGGCCGAAAATGGCCATGGCGATCCTTGCCGCTGCCTCATCCCGCGAGATTGCTGCGGCCATTTGCCAGGCGGACTTGCCTTTTTTGACGCGCTTGCCTGGAGTCGGGAAGAAGACGGCCGAGCGTTTAATCGTGGAGCTAAAAGACAAGGTCACATCCGCCATTCCTGTGCTTGAGCCGGTGCCGGAAGGCGGCCGGAAAGGGCCGAAGCGTTTTCCGGAGGAACGGAGCCTGTGGAACGAGGTGGCGGCGGGACTTGCTTCCCTTGGATACAGGGAGGCTGAGATACGCCAGGCGCTCAGCGACTTGTCCCGTGACGGGGATCGCCTGCAGGAGCTGACGGTGGAGGAGGCTCTGCGATTGGCCCTGCAGCGGCTTGCCCGCCTTGCGATGAGAGAATAGATCATGCATGATGAGAGAATAGATCATACATTGAGGATCAGGATTCACTGAGGGTCAGGGAAGGGGAGGGGAGGGTGACTTGGAAGAGCGGATGATCACAAGCCATCTGCTCCCTGAGGATCAGGGAGTGGAGTACAGTCTGCGGCCGCGTTTTCTTTCCGAATATATCGGACAAGAGGCGCTGAAGGAAAATTTGCGCATTTTTATCGATGCGGCCAAGATGCGGCAAGAAGCGCTCGACCACGTCTTGTTGTATGGACCGCCCGGTCTGGGGAAGACCACCCTTTCCCACATTATCGCCAATGAACTGGGCGTCTCGATCCGGGTGACCTCCGGTCCGGCGATTGAACGGCCCGGGGACCTGGCGGCCATTTTGACCAACCTGCAGTACGGGGATGTCCTGTTCATTGACGAGATCCACCGCCTTCCGTCCAGCGTCGAAGAGGTGCTTTATCCGGCGATGGAGGATTACGCATTGGATATCGTGATCGGCAAAGGGCCAGGAGCGCGTTCCATTCGTTTGGACTTGCCGCCGTTTACTCTGATCGGGGCGACGACCCGGGCCGGTTTATTGTCGGCTCCCCTTCGGGATCGCTTCGGCGTGGTCAGCCGGCTCGAGTTTTATTCGGTCGACGAGCTGGTCCTGATCCTGCTTCGCTCCGCTGATTTGCTGGGCGTGCGTCTGGAAGAGGCGGCAGCGCGGGAGGTGGCATGCCGCTCGCGCGGCACGCCGCGGATTGCCAACCGCCTGTTGAAGCGGGTGCGGGATTTTGCCCAGGTGCGCGGCGATGGGTTCATCACGGCCAGCCAGGCGCGGGAGGCGCTGGGGCGGATGCAGGTGGACCGTCTCGGTCTGGATGAAGTGGACCATCGGCTGCTCAGGACGGTGATGGAAAAGTTTAACGGCGGGCCGGTCGGTCTGGAGACGATGGCTGCCGCCATTGGGGAAGATGCGCAGACCATCGAGGACGTGTATGAGCCTTATCTGCTCCAGATCGGCTTTTTAAAGCGAACTCCGCGCGGGCGGGTGCTGACGCCTGCGGCATATCACCATTTCGGGAGGCCATATCCGCATGAATCCGGTAGCTAAAATGCTGATCGCGGCCGGGGTGGTGCTGATTCTGGCGGGATTGCTCTGGCAGTTTGGGGGGAAGTTTTTGTCGCTCGGCCGCCTTCCGGGGGATATCGTCGTCGAGAAAGAAAACTTCAGCTTCTACTTCCCAATCACCACCAGCATCCTTTTGAGCATCTTGTTGACGCTGCTTTTTTCGCTTTTCCGCTTGTTTCGGTAAAGACGGCGACATGAGTGCAAGACAAGCATCACAAGGTTCGGCATGTAAACGTAAACGGCATGCAACCACTAACAAAAATGGCAGAAAAAAGGGGAAGCTGCATTGGATGTTTCACAGTTTGACTTTGATGTGCCGGAAGACTTGATTGCCCAATCCCCGCTTCCGCAGCGGGAACAGTCGCGCCTGCTCGTATTGCGCCGGCGCAGCGGAAAAATCGAGCACCGCCGCTTTCGGGAAATTGTGGAGTATCTTTCGCCCGGCGATTGCCTGGTGTTGAACCATTCGAAAGTGATTCCGGCGCGCCTGCACGGCGTGAAAGAAAGCACGGGGGCGCGGGTGGAGGTGCTCCTCTTGCACCGTCTGGACGGGGAACGGTGGGAGACGCTGGTTCGCCCGGGAAAAAAGGTGCGGGAAGAGGATTGGCTGAGCTTTGGTGACGGGCAGCTCAGGGGCCTGGTGGAGCGCCGGACAGAGGTTGGCGGACGGGTGATCCGTTTTTTTTATGAAGGGTTGTTTGAGGAAGTGTTGGATCGCCTGGGAGAAATGCCCTTGCCGCCCTATATCCGGGCCGGCCTGCCCGATCGCGGGCGCTATCAGACGGTTTATGCCAAAGAACCGGGTTCGGCGGCGGCGCCGACGGCGGGGTTGCATTTCACGGAGCAACTGCTTCAGGAATTGAAGGAACGCGGAGTGGAACAGGCTTTTTTGACCTTGCACGTCGGACTGGGGACGTTTCGCCCTGTCACTGTCGAGCGGGTGGAGGAACACCGTATGCATGCCGAGTATTATGAACTGGGAGAAGAGGCGGCCGCCCTGATCCGCCGGACAAAACAACGGGGCGGCCGCGTGGTGGCGGTAGGGACCACCTCCTGCCGGACGCTGGAATGGATCGCCCGGAAGTTTCAAGGGGAAATCCGCGCCGACCGGGGATGGACCGATCTGTTCATCTATCCAGGGTATGCGTTTCGGGCGATTGACGGCCTGATCACCAATTTTCACCTGCCCCGTTCCACCCTGGTCATGCTGGTGAGCGCTTTTGCCGGCATGGAACAGACGCGCAGGGCGTATGAAGAAGCGATACGTGAACGATACCGGTTCTACAGCTTCGGGGACGCGATGCTGATCATCGATTGAAGGTCAAAGGAGTCGAGACGGTGTCTGCAATACGTTACGAACTGATCAAAACCTGCAAACAGACCGGTGCCCGCCTGGGACGGTTGCATACGCCGCATGGAACTTTCGAGACCCCCCTGTTTATGCCGGTGGGAACGCAGGCGTCGGTCAAGGCGATGAGCCCCGAGGAATTGAAAGAGATTGGCGCGGGCGTGATCCTGAGCAACACCTACCACCTGTTTTTGCGTCCGGGACATGAGTTGGTGGAGAAGGCGGGCGGACTGCACCGTTTCATGAACTGGGATCGGGCCATTTTGACGGACAGCGGCGGCTTCCAGGTATTCAGCCTCAGCAAATTGCGGGACATCCAGGAGGAAGGCGTGACGTTCCGCTCGCACTTGAGCGGCGAAAAGCTGTTTATCAGCCCGGAAAAGGCCATTGCCATACAAAATGCCCTCGGGGCCGATATCATCATGGCGTTTGACGAATGCGCCCCATACCCGGCAGACGAAAGATACATCAAGGACTCCCTGGAACGGACCACCCGCTGGGCAGAGCGGTGCCTGAAAGCCCACCAAAAGCCCGGGACACAGGCGCTGTTCGGGATTGTCCAAGGCGGGATGTATCCCCATTTGCGCAAGGAGAGCGCACGCCAGTTGGTGGCGCTGGATTTCCCCGGGTATGCGGTAGGGGGATTGAGCGTGGGAGAACCCAAATCGCTGATGTATCAGATCCTGGAGGAGACGGTTCCCTTGTTGCCCGCCGACCGTCCGCGCTACCTGATGGGAGTGGGTTCTCCCGACGCTCTGATCGAAGGGGTGATCCGCGGCATTGACATGTTTGACTGCGTGTTGCCCACCCGGATCGCCCGGAATGGCACGGTGATGACCAGCCAAGGACGGCTGGTGATCCGAAATGCCCAATATGCCGAGGATTTCCGGCCGCTGGATCCGGATTGTGACTGTTATGCCTGCCGCCATTACACACGGGCGTACATTCGGCATCTGATCAAAGCGGGTGAAATATTCGGAATTCGATTGACGACTTATCATAACCTGTATTTTTTGGTACAATTGATGCGTGTTGTCCGTGAAGCCATCCGGCATGATGCGCTTCTGGATTTTCGGAATGACTTTTTTGCCCGCTACGGGATTGAACATCCGGATGACCGCGGTTTTTAGAGGGGGTGAATGTGGAGATGGATTCGCTGGCTGCGTTTTTACCGCTAATTTTGATGTTGGTGGTGTTTTACTTTCTGCTGATTCGCCCGCAACAAAAACGCCAGAAAGAGCGGATGGCCATGTTGGATGCCCTGAAGAAGGGAGATAAGGTGATCACCATTGGGGGGCTTCATGGCACGATTGTCGATCTCAATGATGATCAAGTGGTGTTGCGTGTCAACGAAAATACGAAGCTGACCTTTGAGCGCCATGCGGTCAACACGGTCGTGCAAAAGCAGGGCGAATAAAAGATTGTTACATAGTGAACCAAAAAGTCGTGGCCAAACCACGACTTTTTTGCCCATTACCGGCTGGCGTTGATCCCGAAAGCGCCGCCGAGGGTGCCCAGACAGACCGCCGCGGTCAGATACAGGAGCGCTTCCAGGCCGATTTTCAAATCAAATGCGAGAAAACCGATGATCAGCATGACAAGCGCGTAACCAAGGCCGCTCATCGCCCCGCTGAGCCAGCCTCTGGCCTCGGATCGGCGGCCGGCGATAAATCCCCCGCAGAGCAAAGCAATCCCGTTGACCAGGAACATGGCCACGGGTACATGCGACTCTTGCAGGGGAGTCCACTCCAAGAGCAGGGCCAGGATCAAGGAGCCGGCCAAGACCAGAATGACCGTGTACATGATTCCAGACAGCATGGATGAGACAGGACCGCGTTCCATGCGACCACCTCCATTGGTTTGTGTCCCGGTTGTCCGCGTGCTTAATGCATTCTTATGCGCTGGTGAGTCAAGTTTATGAGTGAAATGAGATCAGGATAAACCGTGTCGGCAAAAGGGGAGACCCGCCTTGATTAAAACGTACTTTTACAATCACTCGGAACAGCGGATGGAACATGACGTCAATCTGGAGGAACTGGACAAGCTTTTGCAGTCTCCGGACGATCTGCTTTGGATCGACCTCTATGATGTGGGGGGCGATGAGCTCCAATATATCGCCAAACTGTTCAATTTCCATCCTCTGGCGATTGAAGATTGCCTGCACATCAGTCCGCGGGCCAAGGTGGACCGGTATGATGATTATTATTTTTTTGTGGTTCACGCGTTGCGTTACAACGAGGAAAGTGATGATGAGATTACCACTTCCGAACTGAACATCTTTCTTGGGCCCAATTATCTGGTGACGATTCATCGCCACCGCTTGCAGCCGATTGGCAGGCTGGCTGCGATTTGCTTAAAAAGCGTCGATTACATGAACAAAGGAGCCGATTATTTGCTCTACAGCATTGTCGACGGGATCACGGACGAATACTTTCCGATCATGGACCGGTTGAGCATCCGGGTTGATGAACTGGAAGATGAGATGTTCGGCCAGGATCTGGAGGAGATTATTGACGAATTTCTGGCGCTCAAGCGCACCCTGATCCTGATTCGCCGCGTCATCCTGCCGCAACGACGGATTTTCGCCATCACCAATGGGCAGTTTCAGTTTCCCGTGCAGGAAGAAAATATCCCTTATTTTATCGATTTGATGGATCATTTGGAGCGTTTGACGGATTCCACAGAAACATTTCGCGATCTTGTAAACGGCGCATTGGAAACTTACTCCTCCTTCGCGACGGCCAAAACCAACGAGATCATGCGTCTGTTGACCATCATCTCGACCATTGTCCTGCCCCTGTCCTTTGTCACCGGCATTTTCGGGATGAACGTCGTCATCCCGTACGCGGAAACGGCTTGGTCGTTGTGGGTGATTCTTGGGGGCATGCTGCTGATGACGCTGGGAATGATCTTCTGGTTCAAGCGAAAGGGTTGGATATAGCGGGCTGGAAGCGGATTGGTTGCACTTGTCAGGCATACTTTCCAGATGTGGGCTGACACTACAGGTAGTCGCTTCGGTGGGTCAACTGGCAAAGGAGGTTTTCACACCGATGGAAGATTGGGTCAGCCTTTTTTTGCGCACGCTGTTTATCTACTTTTTTATTTTGGTGATGATGCGGTTGATGGGAGCCAGGGAGATCGCCAAGCTGACAGTCTTCGATCTGGTCGTCTCGATCATGATTGCGGAAATGGGATCCATCGTAGTGGAGCAAAACAAGCCGCTGTTGGATGCGATCATCCCCATCACGACCCTGGTGCTGACCCAGGTGCTGCTTGCCTATGTCTTTATGAAGAGCAAGCGGATTCGCGACATCGTCGATGGCAAGCCGGCGGTGCTGATTGCCGGCGGGAACATTCGGGAGAAGGAGATGGCCAGGCAACGCTACAATCTGGATGATCTCCTCAGCCAGTTGCGTGAAAACCAGATCTTTGACCTTTCTGAGGTGGAGCTGGCGATTCTGGAACCTTCCGGCAAGTTGAACGTGTTGCCCAAGCCGGGAAAACAGCCGCTTGTCCGCGAGGATCTAAACCTGGAGTTGTCTCATGAAGGCCTCGCCATCCCGCTGATCATGGACGGCCGTGTCCTGGACAAAAATTTGGAGCGCATCGGCCAGAACCGCTTTTGGCTCAAGGAACAGGTGCGTGCAAAGGGCTGCAAGGACTTCAAGGAGGTGTTTTTCGCCAGCATCGACGGGCAGGGAAAGTTGCACGTGGACCCGCGAGATCGGGATCAGCCTCCCCATCATGACCTCTGACAACAGTCACATCCACCGTGACAGGAGCGGACCCACCCAGGGCAGCCGGTAGAGATCTTCCCGTCCAATCATGCCGGTCATCACGAGGCAGATCAGGTAGCTTGCAAGCGAAAGGGCCAAAAGGAGAACCAGCTGCGGCAAGGGGGAAAGGTGATCGGTCAGGGGGTAAAGCGCATAGAGGAAAAATCCCATCACGGCGCAGCCCAACCCTACTTTGAGAAAATCTGTCCCCTGAATGACCCAGCCGACGCGCCGGGTGACGCTGAGCAGATGGAGAATGGTCACGCTGGCAAAGGACAAAACGATGGCAACGGCCACGCCCGTAATGCCAAGTGCCGGCTGGGTAGCCAGCAAAAGAATGGCCACTAACTTCAAAGCGGCGCCGATAAAGGAATTGATCATGGCCGGCCGCGCCTGTCCGAGGCCTTGCAAGGTGGCATTGAGGGGCCCTTGATAATACAGAAAGAGGGAAAAGGGGGCCATCATTTGCAGGATCTTGCCTATTTCAGGTTCCCCGTATAACCAGGCGCAAATCGGTTCCGCCAGGATGGTCAGCAACAGCGAAAAAGGAGTGCCGACGACCAGCGCCAGCCTCATCGACTGATGGACGCGCTGCCGGATGCGCTCCACTTTGTGAAAAGCGGCCAGTTCGGATACGGCCGGCACCAGAGAGACGGACAAGGCATACGTCAGCACCGTGGGAAAAAGAAGAAGCGGAATCGCCATGCCCGCCAGCTCCCCGTACATCCGGGTGGCCTGCGTGTAGGCAAAACCGGCGATCGCCAGGCTTTGGGCGACCAGGATCGGTTCAAAAAAGTAGGAAACGGTTCCCACCATTCGGCTGGCTGTGATGGGTGTGCTGAGCCGCAGGAGGCCGGACAGCGTTGCCGCTTTTTCTGCCGGGGCCAGCGGCGGAACGCGCGTTGCTTTGGCTGAGGCGCGGGATGCATGGTATTGCCAGAGGAGGATGCACAACCCGCACAATTCTCCGCCGACCATTCCCAGCATGGCGCCGGCCGTGGCGTAAGCGATGCCATAAGGCAACAGGTGCCAGGCAATCCAAATGCTCAAGGCGATCCTTGCCAGTTGTTCGATGATCACGGAAGCGGCGGACGGGATCATGTTTTGCCGCCCTTGAAAATATCCGCGATAAATGGAAGAAATGCCCACGATCGGCAAAACCGGGATCATCGCCAGGATCACGATGTACGAACGCGGATCATTCAACAGCTGTGCAAGCCAGGAAGCCCCCAGGAACATCAGCAGCAGGCCGAACAGACTAAGCCCCAGGATGATCGAAAAGCTTCTGCGCATGATGAAGCCGATGCGGGCCTGATCCCCGCGTGCTTCCGCTTCAGCCACCAGCTTGGCGATGGCGACGGGAAACCCGGCCGTCACGAGGGTGATGGCCACGGTCATCGTCGGATAAGCCATCTGGTATAACCCCATCCCCTCTGCGCCGATGATCCGCGACAACAGGATGCGGTAAACAAAGCCGAGCACGCGCGTGATGAAGCTGGCGATCAGGATGATCAGCGTCCCTTTTAAAAACGTTTGCCGCATGTCAGTCCCTCTTTCCCGATTCCTCAAGGACAACCATTTGATACCAAGCTATGCATGACAGGCAGGATTTTATCCCGGGATGTGGAATAAAAACGGTAAGCAGTTTTGGGAAGGAGCGACATCCATGAGAGCAGAAGATGAACGAGGCGGCTCATCCGCTCATGTGCCGGGGCACGAACCGCCAGCTGCGGATCCGCAGGAAGCAAACGACGAGCGGCAGAATGAGCAGGATGCGGAGGATGTGGAGCAACGCCTGGAAGAGCTGCGGGAGCAGCTGGCCCCCTTGTGCCGGAGCAAGGCGGAGGAAATGGCGTTGTGGGGGTATGACCAGGTGGATCCGGATCTGATCTGGAAAGTTGCGGCTGAAGATGTGCGAAAAAAAAGAACTCTGAAAATCCATCAAGTGGCCAATGCCATCCTTTCCATGAAGCCCAATCGGCTCATGGATTACTTAATGAAAGAAATGTACCGGAAGAAATGAACCGGCCATCCAGGTCAGATTGACATCCTTTTTTTGTCCACGGTACAATGAATCTGTTGGACAAAAGGAGGGCATTGTGGATGAGGTTGCACGTGGGAAGGGCACTCTTGCTCCTTGTTCTCTTGGCAGCCGTGTTTGGCGTGATGATCGGGACAACCCCCTGGGTCTTGGGCGGAATCACACTCGGCCTGGACCTGCAAGGGGGGTTTGAAATTTTGTACCAAGTTCAGCCCGTCACTTCGGGCCAGAAGGTGACGGCCGACACCATCTCCCAGACCATCGCGGCGCTCGAGCGGCGGATCAACGTGATCGGCGTGGCGGAGCCCATCATTTATCCGGAGGGCAAGGATCGGATCCGTGTCCAGCTGGCTGGTGTCCAGGATCAGGATAAGGCACGGGAGATCCTCGGGAAGCCGGCCCGCCTGACGTTTCGCGACATGGAGACGGGAGAGGTTCTCCTCTCCGGCGCGGACTTGGTGGAAGGCGGAGCCAGCGCCGTTTTTGATAAATACAATCGGCCCATTGTTCAGGTGAAGCTGAAGGACGGGGAAAAGTTCGCCAGGATTACCGGCGAGTACATCGGCAAGCCCATCGGAATTTTTCTCGACGAAGAACTGATCACCGCACCGGTCGTGAACGAACGGATTACAGGTGGTGTTGCCACGATCACCGGTCAGCGGGACATGGCAGAAGCGCAGGAATTGGCCAGCCTCTTGAACGCCGGTGCCCTGCCGGTGAACCTGATCGAACTGCAGGCGCAGAGTGTGGGCGCCACCTTGGGGCAGCGTTCCCTGGAGCAAGGGATTTGGGCAGGCGTCGTGGGCGGCGTGATCGTCCTGGCATTCATGCTTCTCTACTACCGTCTGCCCGGTCTGGTGGCCAATATTTCGCTCTTGATTAATACCTATTTGCTGCTCTTGTTGTTCCAACTGCTGGGCGTGACATTGACGTTGGCCGGAATCGCCGCCTTCATCCTGGGGCTTGGGATGGCGGTGGACGCCAATATCCTCACGGCCGAGCGGATCAAGGAGGAGATCCGAGGCGGCAAGAGCATTCCTTCCGCGATTCGGGCCGGTTCCCGCCGGGCATTGGTGACGATTTTGGATGCCAATATCACCACCGTGGTGGCTGCCCTGGTGATCTTCTACCTCGGGTCAGGCTCCATCCGCGGTTTCGCGACCACCCTGATCTTGAGCATCGCCCTCAGCATCGTAACCAATGTCTGGCTATCCCGCATTCTGCTGCGCCAGGCGGTTCAGGCAGGGATTGGCGCAAAGCCGTGGTATTTCGGCGTGAAGGAGGCAGAGATCCGTGAACTTTGATTTGGATTTTGTAAAATATTGGAAGATCTACTTCCTGATTTCCGGGATTATCCTGCTCATTGGGGTGATTGCCCTTCCCATTCTCGGTCTGAACCTGGGGGTGGATTTCGAGGGGGGATCGCGTCTTGACATCTATCTGGGAAAACCCGTCAAACAGGAGGAGATCACCTCTTTCATGAAAGCGCAGGGCCTCACCCCCAGCACGACGCAAGTGGCCGGGGAAAAGGGCGATTATGTGATCATGCGGTTTACGGAAGAGATCGGCCGGGAAAAGCTGGCCGACCTGCGCCAGGCACTCATCAAGGCCTATGGGGATAAGGCCAACATCCAGGAGAGCACGGTGGATTCGACTTTTGCCCGCGAACTGGCGTATAAAGCCATCATCGGTGTGCTGGTGGCTTCGGTCGGGATCGCCATTTACGTGATGGTCCGCTTTGAGTACCGCTTTGCGGTGGCGGCGCTGATTTCGTTGTTCCACGATGCCCTGATGGTGGTCGTGTTTTTCTCGCTGTTCCGCATTGAGGTGGATCTCACGTTTATCGTGGCGGTGCTGACCGTGGTGGGGTATTCGATCAATGACACGATTGTCATCTTTGACCGGATCCGGGAAAACATGAAGACGGCCAAACTCAAGCAAGTCGAGGATTATCATAAACTGGTGAATGAGAGCATTCGCCAGACGCTGGCCCGCTCCGTCAATACGCTCCTCACCGTCGTGATCATGGCGGCTGCCTTGTACGTCTTCGGGCCGGACAGCATCCGCAATTTCTCGCTGGCCATGTTGATCGGGCTCATCAGCGGCGGTTATTCCTCCATTTTCATTGCCAGCCAGATCTGGTTCTTGTGGCGAAGCCGTGATCTTCTGAAGCGCAAACGTCTGGCGGCATCCTGAGAGGCAAGAGGCGACTGGAACACCATTTTGCCAAACGGGAAAGGAGGACTTTCCATTTTACCCGCCAGAACGCGTTGGATTCGACGTTTTCAGGAAGCGGATGAAACGCAGGGCTCCTCCGTTTTCCCTTCCTTTCAGCTTCATCCGCTGGTGGAGCGCCTGCTCGTCATGCGGGGACTGGACACGCCGGAAAAAATCGCGGCTTTCCTCCATCCTGCCAAGGAGAATCTGGGCGACCCGTTTTTGCTCAAGGGAATGGCGGAAGCGGTGGAGCTGATCCGGCGGGCTGTCGCCTGCGGGCAGAAAATCGCGGTTTACGGCGATTACGATGCCGACGGGGTGACCAGTACGGCGCTGATGGTTCGGACGTTGCGGATGTTGGGCGCCAGTGTGGAGGCATATATCCCTGATCGTTTCCGCGAGGGCTACGGGCTTCACGCCGAAGCCCTCTGCGAGCTGGCAAGACGGGGAACCCGGCTGCTTGTCACCGTGGATACCGGCATCAGCAGCGTCGAAGAGGCGGACATGGCGTCCCGCCTGGGGATGACCGTGATCATCACCGATCACCATCAGCCGCCGCCGGAACTGCCGCAGGCGGATGCCTTGATTAATCCGAAGCAACCCGGCTGCCCTTATCCCTTCAAGCAACTGGCGGGCGTTGGCGTGGCGCTGAAAGTGGCGCAAGCCCTGTTGGATGAGGTGCCGCCCGAGTTGCTGCAGCTGGCTGCCGTGGGAACAATCAGCGATTTGATGCCCCTTGTGGATGAGAATCGGGTGTTGGTTGCTCTCGGATTGCAGCAGTTGAACCGCCAGCCGCTACCCGGAATTCAGGCATTGGCCAGACAAGCCGGCTTTCGGGGAGAATGGAACAGTGAGGCGATTGGGTTTATTCTTGGCCCCCGGTTGAATGCGGCCGGCCGGCTCGCGCACGCCATGGAGGCTTACCGGTTGTTGATGGCCGAAAACGAGGAAGCAGCTGGCGAAGCCGCCCTCCGGCTGGAACAACTGAACCGCCAGCGTCAACAACTGGTGGAGCAGGTGTTCCGGGAGGCAGAGCAGCAGCTGGTTGAGCAAGACATGGCCAGAGCACTTCCCCCCGGCAGCGCGTCCGGCTATGTGCTGGCAAGCGCGTCGTGGCATGCCGGCGTCATCGGGATTGCCGCCGCGCGTCTCGTCGAAAAGTACCATCGCCCCTTCATTTTGCTGAGCGTGGAGGAGGAATCGGGGCTGGCCAAGGGTTCCGGGCGGGGCGTCGATGGGCTGGATCTGTACCAGGTGCTCTTGTCCTGCAGCCAATGGCTGGAGAAGTTCGGCGGCCACCAGCAGGCAGCCGGGATGACGCTGCAGGCTTCCCGGATTGCCGGCTTTCGGGACGCTTTTGTGGAAGAGGTGGGGCGGCGTCTTGCAGATGCGGACACGCAGCCCCGCACGGAGGTGGAGATGTTCTGTCCGCTGGAGGCGGTTGATCTCTCCCTTGTGGAGGATCTGCGGCGGCTGGAGCCGTTCGGGCCGGGAAATCCCAGGCCGATCCTTTACTTTGGGCCTGTCAGCGTCGCGGAGGCGCGGCCGCTGGGAAAAGAAGGCAACCACCTGAAGCTGGCCCTGCGCGGCAAGGATGGCAGAATGGTGGAGGCCGTCGGGTTTCACTGTCCCGACTGGGTGCAACGGATTGCCTCAGGTTCCCGGGCTTATGTCATCGGCAGTCTGGGCACAAGCGAGTGGAACGGCATCCGCAGGCCGCAGATTCTCCTGAAGGATGTGCTGATCCGGCACCGCCAGGTGTTCGACTGGCGCAGAACGCCGGAGAAAGCGGAACAGGCATGTTCTTCGGATGCTTCGGGAGAGCGTTTTTTCTTTTCATTTCAAGAGATGCCCGCTGCTGACAGCGCTTTCTCCGAAGTGACCGACCTGGTCCTGATGGATGTGCCCGTCTCACGCGGGCAACTCTTAGAGGCGATCCGGCGTTTTCCCAACATGCAGCGCCTGTACTGCGTCTTTCGCCGCACCCATGCGCCCCCGCTGCCGCAAAGGCAGCACTTCGTCGAGGTGTTTCGCTGGATGCAAAGGCACCGCCAGTTTCACCGCGCACATATCGAACAATTTGCGGCCAGGCTGGGCCTTGTAGCAGAGCAAACATCCCTGGTGCTTCGCGTGTTCAAAGAGTTGGGGCTGCTCCTGCCGGTCGCCACGCACGTGTACCGCCTGCAACAGGCGCAGCGGCAAAGCAGGCTTGAAAATTCCGTTTCTTACCTGGAAGCGCTGGAACGGGAAAAGATGGCGCAGTTTCTCCATTCACTGACATCCCTTCAGTTGCAACAGTTTTTTTATCGGCTGTTTGAGTTTGAAAAAAGGGGGACGACACAGCATGTCCAAGAAACCGACGCAATTGATCGAGAAAATCAGAGTGATTGAGGATTTTCCGCAGCCGGGGGTGAGCTTCAAGGATATTACCACCTTGCTGAAGGATGGCCCCAGCTTTCGCCAGGCGATCGATCAGATTGCAGAACATGTGCGAAGCCTGCAGGCGGACGTGATCGTCGGGCCCGAGGCGCGGGGATTTGTGATTGGCGCACCGGTGGCCTATGCGCTGGGCATTGGGTTTGTACCGATTCGCAAGGCCGGGAAACTGCCGGCTGAGACAATCGAGGCTTCCTATGATCTGGAGTATGGCACCGATCGCTTGGGTATCCACCGCGACGCCATTCAGCCGGGTCAGCGCGTGGTCATCGTGGATGACCTGTTGGCGACGGGCGGCACCATCTCTACGGCGATTCAGTTGGTGGAACAGCTGCAGGGAGAGATTGTGGGCCTGGCTTTCCTGATCGAGCTGTGTTACCTCAAGGGACGCGAAAAGTTGTCGCGCTATCCCGTCTTTTCGCTGGTACAGTACGACTGACTGTCCGTGTCAACCCATATAAAAATCTTACCGAAGACGGAATAGATCACTCATTTGAAAATCTAACCCAACATTCACCTCAAAGAGGTATACTTGGGTGGCTTGCCCTTACTGACCATGACCTTCCTC
>LZRT01000078.1 GCA_002159075.1 Bacillus thermozeamaize | reverse complement strand
CTTGTTTTTGCTGCCATGAATCTGAAGAAGATGGCGACCTGGCTTTGGAAGTCAGGTCCCCATCTAAAGCAAGTTGGCTTTTTGCTGGTGATTTTGGCCAACACCATAAAACAAACTCCCACGTTCCGCCTGAAACATGGGAGTTTGTCTTCAGTCTGGAACCCCGCCGGAAAATCGGCGGGGTTCTTGTGTTTCGGCATTCTCGTCAACAACACCGGCAGAAAGTCAAATTAATTTCATTCTGATCAAAAAAGTTTCAAGTCACGCCGTCCGTGTTTTTTTTACAATTGACTTAACAAATAAAGAGAGAGGTGAATGTTCCGTGGAAGCTGCAACCGGTCTGCAAAAACCGAAAACCGGGTTGACGCTGAAGCGAAAGGAATCCCTGGCGGGCTGGCTTTTCGTCGCGCCGATGCTGATCGGCATTTCCATATTTACGCTGTTTCCGATCCTCATCATGCTGATTTTGAATTTTTCCGAATGGGACTTCGTCATGGGCCTGGAAAATTTCAAATGGGCCGGATTGGACAATTTTGCACGGCTTGTTGACGACGCCAAATTCCACAAAACGTTCACGAACAATCTCATTTTCATGTTCACCGTGCCCATCTGCATGGCGATTTCGCTGCTGCTCGCCATCATCATCGACAAGCACGTTTACATGAAAGACTTTTTCAAGGTCACCTACTTCATGCCCTACATTTCCAGCGTGGTGGCCGTGGCCGTTGTCTGGCAGGTGCTGTTCCATCCTTCCAAAGGGCCTGTGAACTATTTTTTGCGGTTGGTCGGTATTGACAATCCGCCAAGATGGATCGCGGATCCGAACTGGGCCCTCGTTTCCGTCATGATGATTTCCATCTGGATATCCATCGGGTTCAACATGATCGTTTACCTGGCGGGATTGCAGTCCATTCCGAAAGATCTGTACGAATCGGCCGAAATCGACGGAGCAGGCGTTTGGACCAAGTTCAGCAAAATCACCCTGCCCCTGATTTCGCCGACGACCTTTTTCCTGCTCATCACCGGCATTATTTACACCTTCAAGTCGTTTGACCTGATCGCCGTCCTGACCAAAGGCGGACCGGCGGGATCCACCAGCCTCATGGTCTGGTACATGTATGAGACCGCCTTTTTGAATTTGAAAATCGGATTCGCTTCTGCCATCGGTACCGTCCTGTTTGTCAGCGTGCTGATCATCACCCTGATTCAATGGGTCGGACAGAAAAAATGGGTCAACTATTGAAGAACCAGATCTCGAGAAACCGGAGGTGGATGAGGGTGCCAATACTGAAAGCGCTGAACTGGAAAAAAGCCGTCGTCACAATGATCATGCTTGGTTGCGGAATCCTGTTTCTGCTGCCGTTTTTCTGGATGATTTCCGCCTCCCTCAAGTTCGAAAACGACGTGTTCACTTATCCGATCCAGTGGATCCCCGAACGCTGGAACGCCATCAACAACTACAAGACGGTCTGGTTGGGCGACTACCCGTTCTGGCTCTATTACCTGAACACGATCAAGGTGGCGGTGCTGACCACGCTCACGTCCGTCACGGTCTCGTCGCTTGCGGCCTACGGATTTTCCAAGGTCAACTTTCCGGCCGGCCGGTGGCTGTTCCTGATCGTGCTGGCCACCTTCATGGTGCCCCAGCAGGCAATTCTGGTCCCGCAATTCATCCTGTACCGGTCGCTCGGGCTGTTCGACACCCACATCGGGCTCATCCTGCTGAACAGCTTCAGCGTGTTGGGAACGTTCATGCTGCGGCAGTTTTTCATGACCGTGCACAACGACTACATCGAATCAGCCAAAATCGACGGCGCCGGCCACTTCCGCATTTTCCTGCAGATCGCCGTGCCGCTCGTCCGGCCCGCCATCGCCACGTACGCGATCCTGCGGTTCATCTGGACATGGAACGACTACCAAAACCCGCTCATCTTCCTGCGGACGGACCGGTTGATCACGCTGCAGCTCGCCATGCAAAAATTCTCGACCATCAACGGAGAGTATTATTCCCTGATCATGGCGGCCGCCGTTTCGGCCATCCTGCCGCTGCTCATCGTGTTCATCATCGGCCAGAAACATGTCATTGAAGGCATCACGGTGGGCGGCGTCAAAGGGTAAGCGGAAGTCAAAATATTTTAAAAAAAGTCATAGAACGAGCATGCGCCCGGTACGGCATGCGGATACATTGAAAGTGTATACAATTTCATTCCTACCGGCTAGAACAGGAGGGATTCCATGAAAAAGAAACTGTTGTCCGGCTTCGTCTGTCTCGTCCTGGTGATGAGTCTCTTGGCTGCTTGTTCAGGAGGGGGAAACGAACAATCGCAACCATCGTCAAACAGCGGACAAACGACGCAATCGCCAACAGCTTCACAAACAACCGACCAGTCGGCGAAAGAACCGGTCACCATCAAATTCCACACCCACGGCGTGGAACAACAGTACAACTGGTCGGAAACGATCGCCGCTTTCGAAGAGAAATATCCGCACATCAAGGTGGATCTCGTCGTCCTGAGCGAAAAGGGCGATTCCCAGGAAGCGCTTCAGAAGCTGGACCTCGAGGCGGCGAGCGGCGCGCAGCTTGACGTGCTGATGTTTTCCGACCCCACCTCCTACGCGCAGCGGGTCGACATCGGCATGGTGGCGCCGCTGGACGAATTCATCGCCAAAGAAGGATTCAACATCGCCGAAGAATACAAGGTCAACACGACGCTGAACGGCAAGGTGTACGCCCTGCCCGGCAAGTTCAATCCGTGGTACGTGCTGCTCAACAAGGATCATCTGGAAGCGGCCGGTCTTGAGGTGCCGAAGGACTGGACCTGGGACGACTTCGCCGAATACGCGAAAAAACTGACCACCGCCGATCATTACGGCACCTATTTCCACGGCCCGCAAAACGGCGGCTGGATGGAATTCCTGAAACTGCATTTGGGGAACCAGCTGGAGGGTTCCACGGATCTGTTAAAACCGGACGGCTCTTCCAATCTGGACAGCCCGCTGTTCCGGAAAACGCTGGAGCTCCGCTGGAAGATGGAAAAAGAAGACAAATCCGCGGTGCCGTACGCCGACATGCTGTCGCAAAAGCTGCACTACCGCACGCAATTCTTCAACCAGGACGCCAGCATGATCCTGATCGGCAGCTGGATGAACAGCGAGCTCGGCGGCACGGAGCAAAACCCGCTGAGCCACCGGGTGGCGGTGGCGCCCTATCCGAAGAACGAACCGTCCGATCCCGTGGGCGTTACGCCGGTGACGACGGACTTCATGGCCGTCGCTGAACGTTCGCAGCACAAGGAAGAAGCCTACACGTTCATCCGCTGGTACACGACGGAGGGGCTGGCCAAATACGGACGCAACATTCCGTCCTGGAACGGGGTCAGCGACGCCGACCTGGAAAAAATCATCGACTCGATTCTCAGCAACACGCTGCGTCCGGATCTGGTCGACAAGGAATCGCTTATTTACGTGCTGGCGAATTCCAAATCCAACCGGATCATCCCCCCGGTTTCCTATCAAGCGGAAGTGTACAAGGCCGTAAACGAAGAATTCGAACTGTTCATCCTGGGCGAGCAGGATCTGGAAGAAACGCTGAGCAACATGCAAAGCCGCGTGCAAAAAATCATCGAATCCAACAAATGACGGTCTCAACATGACAAACAGGCTGGTAAAATGACAAGTAAGGAACGGGATTCACTCCGTTCCTTGCTTGTCTGGGGGTCTCAGCCATGCTCCATCCGAAATTGCTGAAATCCAGCTCCTTCCGCTTGAAACTCATGCTCGCTTCCGTGGCCTGCATTTTGATTCCGACGTGCATCACGCTGGTGGTCTCCAATCTGGTGACCGAACGGGCGATGCGAGAGCAGGCGGTCACGGGCGCCCGGAACACGCTGCAGCTGGTGGACGGCTACGTGTCCAAGCTGATGGATCTGATGCTGTATACGCTCAACTACATCCAGGTGGACGCGGAAATCAACGTCGTGCTGCGGGAGCAGGCGTCCGAACCCGTCCGGCCGGATGCCGAATTGGAATACAAGCGGTTCTACGACGAATATTACACCGTGATCAAAAAACTGGACAATCTGTCCATGGCCGGCGGCGAACAGTTCTTCATTACCATCTTGTTGCCGAATGGCAAATCGTACACGAATTATCCGCTGGATGAGTATGATCCCGTCCGCTGGCGGGAGGAGCCCTGGTTCAGCCATTTGCGGAATCTGAGCGGCTTCGAGACCTATTGGGTCGGCACCGAGCCCACCGTGTTTCGCACCCGCAAAACGAATCACCCTTATCAGCTGTCCGTCGCCCGTCCGCTCCGGAATTCCCGTACGGAAATATACGCCTATGTCATCGTCACTATGCTGGAGGATGACATCAGTTCGATTTTCAAGCAGCTGGGCGGCGGCCAGGAAATTGCCCTGGTCGACGGCGGAGGACGGATTCTTTCCCACACGGATCCCGGCAAAATCGGAACCGGACTCGAATTCGAACTACCAGATTCACACGGCATCGTCCGATACAACGGGAACGATGTGCTGGTCGTCCGGCAAAAGATGCAATATGCCGATTGGTCGCTGCTGCTCATGTCGCCCTACCGGGAATCCATCGCCCGGCTGAACAATTCCAGCAAGGCCGTCTATCTCATCCTGTTTGCCTCCTTCTTTACGTTCATGCTGGTTCTCGTGTTCCTGATCGACCGGTTCACCAACCCCCTGAGGCGCCTCGGACGCCTGGCGGAAACCGTGCAGCGGGGCAATCTGCAGGTTCGCTCCCGCATCCGCGGGCAGGATGAAATCGGGTATCTCGGCACGTCCTTCGACCAGATGCTGGACCGCATCAACGAGATGATCCGGGAAATCACGGAGGAGCAGATGAAAAAACGGCAGGCGGAGCTGGCCATGCTGCAGGCCCAGATCAACCCGCATTTCCTGTTCAACGTGCTCAACTCCATCCGAATGAGCATTCTGCGCAAAGGCGACCGGGAAAACGCGGAGGTCATCGAGTCCCTGTCCCGGCTGCTCCGCATGACGATCGGTCAGGACAACGAACATATCAGTTTGCGGGAAGAAATCGATCTTGTTTCCCATTATGTCCGGCTGATGAACATGCGGCGCAGGGAAAAGGCCCGCCTCGACCTCGACATTCCCGAAGACGCGCTGGCCGAACAGGTGCCCCGCTTCTTCCTTCAGCCAGTCATCGAAAACGCCCTGATCCACGGTCTGAAGAACGGCGGCGGCACGATCCGGGTCGGCGTCCGGTACGAACCGGAACGGCTCGTGATTGCGGTGCAGGACGGCGGCGCCGGCATGGACCGCGACAAGCTGGAAAAACTGAAGGCCTCCATTTTCTCGTCCGGTGAAACGGGCGAAAGGGGAACGGAAAACCTGCACGGATTTTCCGGCATCGGGCTTTCCAACGTGTTCGAGCGCATGTGCATCATGTACGGCAAGTCCTTCGCGATGGACATCGACTCCGAAAAAGACCGGGGGACGACGGTGACGTTCACCATCCCCCGCGGGGAGGTACGGCGTGGCGATGTACAAAGTGATGCTGGTTGACGACGACTACCCGGTTCTGGAGTTTTTGTCGGAATCGGTGGACTGGCACGCCTTTGGCATGGCGGAACCCACCCTCCATATGGACGGAGAAGAGGCGCTGGCGCACGCCATCTCGGATCTGCCGGACATTCTCATCACCGATATCGGCATGCCCAACATGGACGGGCTGCAATTGATCGAAAAGATCAAGGAAATGAAACCGAACGTGCGCGTGGCCATCCTGTCCTGCCATTCCCAGTTTGAGTATGCGCGGCAGGCGATGAAACTGAACGTGCAGGATTATTTGCTGAAAGATACGCTGGACCCGTCGGAGCTGCAAAGGTTGCTGCGCCAGTTCAAAGAATCATTGGACGAGGAAAAAAGCGTCAACCGGCAGCAGGAAAACCTGCGCCAGATCTTGATCCGCAGCCGGGACAAAATGAAGGAAAACTTCATCCGCAGCACCATCCATCAGCCGATTCTGCATCCGGATCAATGGAAACAAGAGCTGGAATCCTTCGGTTTGCAGACAAACAAGGCGTTGTTTCTGCCGGTTGTGATGTACGTGGATCAATTTCGGCAGGCACGGGAGCGGTTTTGGACCGAGGATGTGCTCCGTTTTGCGCTCAACAATGTGATTGAAGAAATGATCGCCTCCCGCTCCGTCGTCCATTTCCCGTACAGCGCGAAACGATCCGTGCTGTTGTTTGCTTTCCAAGACACCCTGAAGTTCAATCCGTATGAAGAAACGGAAACCATTTTGCAGCATCTTCAGCAAAGTGTCAGGCAATCACTGAAACTGTCCCTTTCGTTCATTATTGGCGAGAAATGCCGAACCCCTGCGGAAATGCAAAAAGAAATGGCCGACCTGCTGTCCGGCGGCGGCCAGCGTTTCTATCTGGAGGACGGTTCCATCGTCAAGAAGCGGCATCCGACCTATGCTGACGTCGATTTGTTCCTCTATTATGACAAAGCCAGGGAAGAGTTCATGAACACGCTGCTGGATCGGCAAGAGGAGAGTGTGCATGAAACTGTCAACCGATGGATCCGGTTTTTCCGGGACCAACCCCGGCCTCCCGAAACCATCAAGGACTGGGTGCTGAAGCTGCTGCTGGACCTCAAACTGAAGCTGCTTTCCGTGCAATGGTTCCAGACGCCCCACTCCGCCGAAGCGTTGCACACGGAGATTTTCGAAATCGACTCCCTGCCGGAGCTGGAATCCTGGCTGACGAACTATCTGCGGTCGCTCAGGCCCGTCGTCATCCACATCCTGCAAAGCAGCGGCCGGCCCGAAATCATGCAGGCCATCCGCTACGTGTTCGCCAACATGGACAAACGGATCGGGCTTGAGGAAGTGGCGGCCCATCTCCACATGAATCCCAGCTACTTCAGCCGCATGTTCAAGAAGGAAACCGGCGAAACGTTCACGGACTTTGTCATCCGCATGAAGATGCAGAGAGCCCGGGAGCTGCTGGACACGACGAATTATTCCGTGGGGATGATCTGCGACATGCTCGGGTATGACAACCAGAGTTATTTCATCAAAACGTTCAAATCCGCCGTCGGCGTCACCCCCATGGAATACCGGCGAATCGGGGCGGTGGCCAAATGAACGGAAATCAAATGAACAACATGGACAAAGTCGGCATGAACCGGGAAAGCTGGAACAAAGAACAGATCGCGGCGTGCCTGAAGGCGGTAGACGGCTTGAAGGCGGACAAAGGCCGTCTTTTGTTTCCGGACGGCGTCGAGGCGTGGCGGGACCGGGTGATGGCAAATCCCGCCATCCGGCAGATGGCGGAGGAAATGAAAGAAGAGGCGGACCGGTTTCTGGCGCGTCCGATCCCCCATCTGCCCTGGTCCCTGTTCCGGCTTTTCGTGGATGAAGGGTCCCGGAAACCTTACGAAACCCCGTATTTTGAAAAACGGCAGCGGTTGACCGCCCTGGCGGTGACGGCCCTGCTTTATCCGGATCAACCCGTTTACCGGGAAGCGCTGTACGATGCCGTCTGGTCCGTCTGCGACGAATATACCTGGTGCCTCCCGGCCCATTTGCCCGCCGGGTTCGGCAGCGGCGCCGCAAGCTGGTCTCCCGCGCAGCACGTGGATCTTTTCGCCGCGGAAACCGCCTTCGCGCTGGCCGAAATCACCGCGCTGATGCGGCCCCGCATGCCGGAACGGATCGTGAGCCGCGTTCATGAAGAAGTACACCGCCGGGTGCTGGCTCCCTATATGAATCTCGGTCCCTTCGGCTGGGAAACGGCCCGCCACAACTGGTCCGCCGTCTGCGCCGGTTCGATAGGGGCGGCGGCCGTCTATCTGCTGGATGACGAGGAACGGTTGGCGGATGTGCTGGAGAAGGTGCTCGGTTCCCTGGCCTGCTTTCTGGATGGATACGGGAACGACGGGGTCTGCACGGAAGGATACGGCTACTGGGCGTACGGATTCGGTTTTTTCGTGTACGTCGCCGATCTCCTGAAGCGGCGAACCGGCGGCGCGATGGACCTTTTCACCTGGAAGAAGGTGGACGCTGTCGCCCGGTTTCCGCAGCATTGTTTCATGAGCGGCCGCAAGGTGGCCAACTTTTCCGACGCCGTGCCGGAAGCGGCCGTCGACCCGGGCTTTTTTCATTATCTGCATGCGTTGTTTCCGGATGTCGCCGTTCCGGAACGCCGCCTGCGAAGCCCGTTCAAGCCCGATCCTTGCGGCCGGTGGGCGCCGGCGATCCGCAGCATCGCCTGGTACCAGCCGGATTTGGCCGGGCAACCCTGGGGACCGATGTCCGTTTATTTTCCCGACGCCGAATGGCTGCTTTCCCGCCACGTCGAAAACGGGAACACCTATTTTTTTGCAGCCAAGGGCGGCCACAACGACGAACCGCACAACCACAATGACATCGGCCATTTCATTCTGCACGGGAACGGGGAGACGTTTCTGGCGGACATGGGCGCCGGCCTGTACACGGCCGATTACTTCGGGCCGAAGCGCTACGAGATCCTTTGCAACGCTTCTTTCGGCCACTCGGTGCCGATCGTCGGCGGCGCGGGCCAGCAGGCGGGCCGCGATTGCAGGGCGGTCGTCCTGAAGGCGGTCACGGGGGAACGGGAAGATGTGTTTTCCCTGGACCTCTCGGCGGCTTATCCCGAATCTTCCCTGACGCGACTGGTGAGGACGTTCGTTTGGCACAAATCCGCTTCGCCCAG
Source organism: Bacillus thermozeamaize (assembly GCA_002159075.1). Lineage (NCBI taxonomy): Bacteria > Bacillati > Bacillota > Bacilli > Caryophanales > Bacillaceae > Bacillus > Bacillus thermozeamaize. The sequence goes on along the minus strand of LZRT01000078.1, from coordinate 5,115 downwards.
TCTGACGCTCGAAGATGCGTTCGCCTTCGCCGGCGTGCCCGCCAACATGACCGAACGGTTTGTGACGCCCTTCAAGCCGGAACCGCTGGAAAGCGGTCGCATCATGCTGGGCGGCAACGGCCGGTTGGCCGTCGAATACGACCCTTCCCTGGCGGCCCCGGACTTAAAGCCGCTGGAATTTGCCGGCCACGACGGCCGGATGTCGATGTTTTACGCCCTGGACTTTGCGGTCAAACCAACCGGACGCGACGGAAAGATCCGGTTCAGGTTTGCATTCATTCCATGAACAAAGGAGAGATCCGAACCGTGGATGCTCGCGCCGCTTCCTGGACGGAGGAAGCCTGGAACAAGGTGAACGACAAGGTGAAACGGACCGCCGAACGCATCGGGGCCCGGTTTCCCCATGCGGTACACGGCGGGCAGTACGTGCTGGAACGGCCCCACTGGTGGACGGCCGGCTTCTGGCCGGGCCTCTTGTGGCTGCTGTACAGGGAAAACCGGCACGAACCGTTCCGGCAGATTGCCGAACAATGCGAACGCGAACTGGACCGGGTCATTTTCGATTACGACACCCTGGATCACGACATCGGCTTCATGTGGACGCTTACCAGCCTGGCCCGATACAAGCTGCTGGGTGATCAAGATGCCCGGCGGCGCGCCCTGTTGGCGGCCACCCTGCTCGCCGGGCGGTACAACCCGCAGGGGAAATTCATTCGCGCCTGGAACCCCTGGCACGAAAACCAGGACAACCGGGGCTGGGCCATCATCGACAGCCTGATGAATCTGCCATTGCTGTTCTGGGCGTCAGAAGAAACGAAAGATCCCCGCTTTTTCCATATCGCCAAATCCCACGCGGAAACCGTCCTTACCCATTTTGTCCGCGGGGATGGTTCCGTCTGCCACATTTTCGCCTTCGATCCGTTCACCGGCGAACCGGTAGGACCGCTGGGCGGGCAGGGGTATGACGAAACGTCCGCCTGGTCCCGGGGCACAGCGTGGGCGGTCTACGGCTTTGCTCACTGTTACCGCTATGCGCGGGACGTCAAATTCCTGGACGCGGCGAAGCGGATCGCCCATTTCTTCCTGTCGCATTTGCCGGAGGACGGCGTTCCCTGCTGGGATTTCCGCCTACCGGACGAGGTGCCGCATCCCCGGGATTCATCGGCAGGCGCCATTGCCGCCTGCGGTCTTTTGCTGATCGGCGACCTGGTGCCGCCTCGCGAGGCGGCGGCCTACCGGAACGCGGCGGAACGGATCCTCCGCTCCCTGTACACGCATTACGGCGCCTGGGACGATCCCGGCCACGAAGGACTCATTCTCGGGGGCACCGGCCATTTCCCCGAAGGAAAGAACATCAACGTCTCCCTCATCTACGGCGACTACTTCTTCGTGGAAGGCTTGTCCCGGCTGAGGGGCAACAAGGAGCTGTTTTGGTGATGGGGGAGAAAAGCCTTGTTCCACCATCCGGTGTTCCGGAACACTCCAATATTCAGGCATCCGGCGACCGGACGTACTGGCTCAATACGATGCTGAAAATCGCGGAGCCGGTGCTCGTTCATCTGGCGGAAGGGCGCCTGGCCCGTTCCATGCCGCACGAAGGCCTGAAGGAGCGCCGCATCTACGCGCCGCTCGAGGCGTTCGGCCGCACGCTGGCCGGCATCGCCCCGTGGCTGGAAACGGGTTCGGAAGCCTCGCTGCGGGCCCGGTTTGCTGACCTGGCCAGGGCCGGACTGGACATGGCCACGAATCCCGCCTCGCCCGACTATATGAACTTCAGCGAAGGCGACCAGCCTATCGTGGACGCGGCGTTTCTCGCCCAGGGCATTCTCCGCGCGTCGACGGAACTGTGGGAGAAACTGCCGGAGCGGGTGCGCCGGCAGGTGGCGCAGGCGCTGAAGCAGACCCGCACGCGCAAACCGTGCTTCAACAACTGGCTGCTGTTTTCGGCGATGATCGAAGCCGCCCTGCGCCGCATGGGGGAAGACTGGGATCCGATGCGGATCGATTACGCCCTGAAGCAGCACGAGCAATGGTACGCCGGCGACGGCGCCTATTGCGACGGCCCGCATTTCCACTGGGACTACTACAACAGCTTCGTCATCCATCCGATGCTGATCGACCTCCTGGACGAAATCGGCACGGAGGATCCGGAATGGGCGCGCATGAAGGAACCGGTGCTGAAGCGCGCGCAGCGGTATGGCGAAATCCTGGAACGGCTCATTTCCCCCGAAGGCACGTTTCCGCCCGTGGGGCGTTCGCTGGCGTACCGGTTCGGCGTTTTCCATCTCCTCGCCCAGCTGGCGCTTCAGGACAGGCTGCCGGTCACCCTGCCGGCACCGCAGGTGCGAAGCGCCCTGACGGCTGTCATCCGCAACATGACGGAAGCGGAAGGCACCTTCGACGAAAACGGCTGGCTCCGCATCGGGTTTTGCGGGCACCAGCCGTGGATCGGCGAATCGTACATCACCACCGGCAGCCTGTATTTGTGCACCGTCGTCTTCCTTCCGCTCGGGCTGGATGCAAAGGCCCCGTTCTGGAGCGGGGCCCCCGCCGACTGGACGGCCCGGAAAATCTGGTCCGGCGGGCAAGCCGCCATCGACCGAGCGCTGGATTGACGATCGAAGGACGGCCAGAAACCGGCATTCAAGATCACCGAAAACGGGAGTGAACCACCATGACCGACAAACCGTCCAACTTTGTCCCTTCCATCCATGATCCGGATTACGAAAAAGAATACCTTTCCAGGCCCATCGATCACCGTTCCCTGATTTGCGACCGCGGCCGGCCGGCGGAAAAACTGAACGGTTGGTGGAACTTCGCCGTCGACCCGTACGACACCTGCCTCCGGGCCAAATGGTACGAAGAGAAAACCGTCGACGAAGACGGGCGGACACTGCCGCTCGACTACAGCTTCGACCAGTGGGAAACGATCCGGGTGCCGTCCTGCTGGAACACCGAACGGGAGAGGTATTTCCTCTACGAGGGAAGCGCCGTCTACACCCGCAAGTTTCAATACGTCCCGCGCGGCGAGAAGCGGGTGTTCCTGAAATTTGGCGCCGCCAACTACGAAGCGAAAGTGTTTTTGAACCGGGAATACCTCGGGTACCACAGGGGCGGTTCCACGCCGTTCTGCGTGGAAGTGACGGGAAAGCTGCAGCGCGAAAACCGGATTCTGGTGGTGGTGAACAACACTCGCAAGCGCACCCGCGTCCCTTGCGAAAACACCGACTGGTTCAATTACGGCGGCCTGTACCGTGACGTGGAACTCATCCGTCTGCCCGCGGCCTTCATCAAGGATTTTGCGGTGCATCTCGTGCCGGGAAGCCAATTTTCCCGGATCCGGGCGGCCGTCTGGATTGACGGGGCCGACCGGGGAACCGCCCGCCTGACGATCAGGGAACTGGGCATCGATTGTCCGATTCCGGTGGAAAACGGCTCCGGAACCGCCGTCATCGACGCCCGGCCGGAACTGTGGAGCCCGGAACATCCGAAGCTTTACGACGTCCGCCTGTCCTTCGGAGAAGACGAAGTCATTGACCGGATCGGATTCCGCGAAATCCGGGTGGACGGCACCGACATCCTGCTGAACGGGGAAAAAATCTATCTGAAGGGCGTCAGCGCCCACGAGGAAAGCGTGAATAACGGCAAAGCCGTCACCGAGGACGAAATCCGGGAAAACTTCCGGCTGGCCAAAGAAATGAACTGCAATTTCATGCGCCTGGCCCACTACCCCCACACGGAAAAGGCGGCCAGAATCGCCGACGAAATCGGCCTGATGCTGTGGGAGGAAATCCCCGTTTACTGGGCCATCGACTTCGAAAACGAGGAAACATACCGGGACGCGGAAAACCAGCTGAGCGAGCTGATTCTGCGCGACCGCAACCGGGCCAGCGTGATCATCTGGTCCGTCGGCAACGAAAACGCCGATACCGACGCGCGCTACCGGTTCATGAGCCGCCTTGTCCAACGCGCCAGGGAGCTGGATCCCACCCGTCCCGTCTCGGCGGCCTGCATGCTGGACCACGTCAACCATGTGATCAGCGACCGCCTGGCCGACGTGCTGGACATCATCGGGGCCAACGAATATTACGGCTGGTATCAGACGAATTTTGACAACCTCGTCAAACTGTTCGAAAATAGCAAGCCGGACAAACCCGTCATCGTCACCGAATTCGGCGCCGACGCCAAGCCGGGCCACCGGGGCACGCGGGACGAGAAAGGGACGGAAGACTGCCAGCTGGACATTTATGAAAAGCAGGTCCGCGTGCTCGAACGCATCTCCTGTGTCAAAGGCATGAGCCCGTGGATCCTGTACGACTTCCGCTGCCCGCGCCGGCTCCATTTCACGCAGAATTTCTACAATACCAAAGGGCTGCTTTCCGCGGACAAGACCCACAAGAAACCGGCTTTTTACGTCATGAAAGATTTCTATTCAAGATGGTGAAACGTCTCCTATACCGGGAGTATATACAAAGAAGGGGCAGTTCTAAAAGTCCTTTGAATGACTTTTGGAACTGCCCTTCTCATAAAGTTACTGGTCCGACATCTATAAAAGAATGGACCTCTGTCAATAGATTGGACACATGGAATCGAGAAAATTACGCAACATAATCGTACATTTGTTCGCATTGAATGGGTGTGAGATACCCGATCGCCGAATGGACTCGTTTGCGATTGTAGAAAAACTCGATATATTCAACCTAAATTTCGAAAGCCCATTGTTTCGGTAAAATCACGAGATGTTAGCGCATAACACCCTGTAAATAACAGGGAAGTTCCCAGCCAGACAACTCCCCGTCAGCGTTGAAAGGTATTCCTCCCCCTCCCCCACCGCAAGGGGCTTTTGGTTTTCCATGTAAAATTGTGGGAATCTCTAACCTGACATGGTCGCCAGCCGCGCTTCGATTCGCTTCCACGCATGGCGGTATGGAAAGTCGTGAGCCAGTTTCAGGATGAGCTTCCGGCTGTGCCGAACGATCGTCGCCGCCCAATGGAAGAACTCCAGCCGAAACCTGGCGATCGTATAGCCCCAATGAACGGGTTCGCAATAGTCCCGCTTGAACCGCTCATAGAGGTTGTAAGCCAGCATTTTGATCAGCAAATCCAGCTCGTTGG